>JAFHKN010000003.1 GCA_016937575.1 Roseomonas aeriglobus
GGTCTATCCTTTCGTTTGCTGCGCAGCAAGATGACCGCGAAATTTACAAGTTCAAGCGATATAAGAATAAAGACAAATAGCGAGGATAAATAGGATCGAGAACTGGAACGACTGCAGCGGAAGCGAGGATAAATGTGAACATTACCTCGCTGTCGCTACGGCCGGCCGCGCAGGCTCTCTCGGGCCTCGCTGAATACCATCAGCCGCTCAGGCTCCGCCGCGAACCAAGCGTAGCTGCCCCATGCGAGGCTATCGACCGTCTTCTTGAACGGCCCGGCGCTGCGATCGAGATAGGCGGTGACGAACGCGACGTGCTCGGCCGGGAAACCCGCTTCGGCGACCAGCTCCTCCAGTGCCTCCTTGCGGCGTTGGCTGATCGGACCATCGGTCGCGACCACCTCCACGAACACCAGCAGCGGATGCACCGGGCCAAGATCGACCAGGATCGTATCCGGCAAGTTCTTGTCGGCCTGGATGGCAAGGCCAATCGATCGCGCCAGCGCATCGTCGCGCGCGACCACCTTGTTCCCGCTCTCGCTGAGAAACACCACGGCCGGGGCGGTGAGAAAGGCGGGTGCGAACACCTCCACCACTGCCTTAGTGATCTCGGAACTCGGCCCCGGCTTCATTCGGCGCGTCTCCCCATTGGGGAAGGTGACAAGCACCTGGTCCGCGCTGACGCCCGCGCCCTGGCGCACAATCGCCAATCGGGCGAGCGCGCCCTTGTTCAACGCTTCGGCCTGCCATGCCGCGATGCGAGCCTGCAGCGCCTCGCCAGTGAGGCAGGATCGAACAATGCGGCAAAGCTCGCCTTCAGAGCGTAGCGCGGCTTGCTCGATGTGGTGGGAAGGTCCGTGCGCTCAATCACGGCACCGATTGCCACCAGCCCCTCGCGCAAGGTTTCGTCGCGGATCGGCTCACGGGTGTTGTCTTGATACCAGCGCCGGCCCTCTGTCTGGCTGCCAGTACGTAAGACCCCTGTCGCATAGGCGGTGCGGCTCGCATCATCGACAAGGCCGCCTGCTCGTCGGTCATGCGATAGACGTGCTTGGGACCAAGCATCGTCCCGCTGCCCTCGATCGCGTCGATATAGAGCGCGACGAACACCGTGCTCGCGGCCAGCATCCGGGTAAGATAGGCGCGGTTGGGCGGCGCCATCGGGGAAGATCTCCTGCAGGCGGGCGTGAACCTCATCGCGGGTCAGCATCGGCATCATGGCGCAACCTGCCCATAAAGCCGCGCGAGTTCGTCCTCGATCTCGGCACTGCAGGCTCCCCGGCCAACCAGGGCCTCCACCTGTCTCATCGCCGCAGGAGAGGGCAGGGGCAGCGCCTCCATCTCAAACGCCGACACGGCAACGCTACCGTTGATGCAGCGGAAGAGCTGGTCAACGATCCGGCTGTTCAGCACCGCCGCAACCGTCGCTGGCGATACGGCGGGACGTGCGACCGGGCGGACCATGTTCAGATGGTTCTCGACCACCACACCGCCGTGCTGGGCAATGAAGTCAGCCGGCAACTCGGCCGCGATCAGCCGACGTGCCTGCTCCTTGGCGGTGGTGCGCTGAACGAGGACGCACGCCTCCTCGACCAACAGCCAGACGTCGCCACGCTCGATCTTGAAATAGGGCGCGTGATTGCGCTTCTCGGCTCGGAACGCGAACCGGCCGTCTGCAGACACGGCTTCGGCCCATATGAGCGGATGCACGCCGCGGGCAGAGCGCTGCCGCATCTGGTCCTTATAGCGGTTCCACACCAAGGGACCGGTGGACACGCTGTAGCCCCAATCGGCAAGCCGCGCCGGCATAGTCTCGGCCTTGGCTATCAGCGCGCTGTGGCACGGCTCACGCGGTGCAAGCCAAGGCTGCGATGCGGGGGAGGGGAGGGCGATCGTGCCGTTGCGGATGAGGCGTGCCTCGCGTTCGCTCGTAACCTCGACATAATGGACCTGGGCGCGGCCGGGCTTGGCGCCGCGCCGATAGGCGGCCAGCAACGTCTCCTGCAGGACGTCCTCGAATACACCACGACGCGCATGAACGAAGTCGATCGCCGCCGGGGGCGCCTCCTTCGCCATCAGCTCACGCAGCGCGGAATAATAATGGCCGGACAGGAAACTGGTGGGGGTGAGATAGGCGATGGTGCCGCCCTTCTTGGTCCAGCGCACGGCAATGTCGGTGAAGACGCCATAGAGGTTCGCGTGACCGTAAAGGCCGCGCGCGAAGCGCTGGCGCTGCGCTGGGGTGAGGGTGACACGACCATAAGGCGGATTACCAATCACCAGGTCGAAGCGGGCGGTGGGCGCTTCCTCCAGCGTGTCGGCAACGCGCACGACAGTCGGCGCGGCACGTCCTGCAGCCGCGGTCACGTCCGCCAGCAGCAGCTCTATCGCGTTTTGCCCGAAGCCCGCGGCATAGGGGTCCAGCTCCAGCCCGACCAGGCGCGTGCCGATCTGTCGAAGCACGAACGCCGGCTCGGCTTCGGGAAGCGCGGCAATCATCCGTTCGGCTGCAGGCAACAGGAACGCGCCCCCGCCACTCGCCGGGTCCAGCACGCGAGCGCGGGTCCAGTCGATCCCCTGTTCCTCGGCCATGTCGAGCAATCGGTTCGCCAGCGCCGGCGGGGTGTAGAACGCCCCCAATGCCCCACGCTCCCGAGTAGCGAGCAAAGTCGTGTAGAGCCCGGTCAGGAAATAGACGGCCTCCGCGATCGGCAACGGTGCGGCCTCACGTCCCACGGCCAGCGCCAGCCCGGTGACGGCGCGATCAAGCCGACCGTAGGGCTTGGCGAAGGGCGGGCTGAGGCTCGCCTGAGGCCGCGCCTCGGCGCGATACGTCTCGATAGCGACGCGGGTGAACAGCGCCGCCATGTCGCGACGCTTCGGCTCGGGCAGCGTCTCAGCCCATGCTCGCGCAAGCTGGCGCGCGCGCGCAAGCTCGTAGCGTTGCGCCTCAAGGTCTGCGGGTTGGACAAGCGGGTGGGTAGATGCTGCGGAAATCATGGCCAAAGCTCATTGACGCGATCGATAGGGGGAGTGCCAATGGCCTCGGGTGCTAGAAGGGTGAACGTCTCTCCGTCACATTCAATCGTTGATCCTCGAACTGTGTACGTCTCCTCAAGCTCCGAGTTTGCCCATTCGCAGAGGCTGGGAAGCCAATCGGGTTTCAGGTTTTGAAGCGCTCCACGGTGTATCTCCGCCGCATCATTGAGATACTGCCTGCCCCGCCGCAGGTGGGCAAACGCCTTCGCCAGACTTACGGCATCGGACTTGTTTTCGAAGATGGCTACAGCGCAGCCGACCTCCGTGATTGCTCCATTGAGCGGGTGCGTCGGAGTTTGCCCAAGAAACATGCCCGGGTAGGGGATGCGAGCGACGACGATGACCTCTGTCTCAACATAGGTCTCTTCCCGGCCTTGGCGGTTCACACGCTTTCGCTTGCGACGGCGTTCTCGCTCTAGCCGCCCCTCACTCCTTTTGGCTTCCCCGGCCAGGACACCAAAAAGCTCTTGGGCGCGAAAGGCCGGCATCCATTTCGCGAGAAGATTGGTCCTCTGGTGCCATTCCCGGACCAGCGGCATGATCTGCTCTATCGCATCACAAGCTGGCTTCACGCGAGCTAGGTAATGAGCATGTTGAACCCGCCGGTCATAGTCGGCGACGGCCGCGTGCCATGCTCCGTCACCAAAATGCTTCTCGCCGCAATTCAGTCCGATGCGAGCCTGCTCACCGCCTTCGATCTCCACTCGAAACCCGCGATTATGGAGCTGGTGCTGCTTGCACGCTGCACACCGAACCTTGGTGTTGGTGGTGTCCCGTGTGTCGTACCCAGAGATAACGCGAACGATCTTCGCACCAGTGGGCAGCGGGAAGACGAGCCCATGGTCGCTATCGACGGAGTCCGTCAGTCCTGCTGCGGCGAGCACCTGCCATCGGATTTCCTCTTCGGCCTGTACGGCCGTTTCCAGAAGCTCGGTTGATGACGCCATGTCGCTCATAGGAACAACAGTAGAACGATTGTGCTCGGCTGAGAACTGCCGGTCTTCGTCGTGGGGTCGAAGACCAGCGATCACGCGATTGCGCCAATCCGCGCCCGGTGCGCGCGCAACACGCGCTGCACGGTCGATCGCGACACGCGAAACAAGCTGGCGAGCTGGGCAGGGGAGCCTTGGCCGGATTCTGCCTTGGCGATGATCTCGGCGCGCTGAGGTCCGGTAAGGCTCGGCCGTCGTCCAAGGTGCCGCCCCGCCTTACGCGCGTGCGCCAGTCCGTTCATGGTCCGCTCGCGGATCATGGCGCGCTCAAACTCGGCGAACGCGCCCAGCATCTGCGTCATCAATCGGCCCGGCGCGGTGGTGGTGTCGATCGCCTCCGTCACCGATCGGAATCCCGCGCCTGCGACGGTGATCGCCTCAAGGGTGAACAGTAGATCGCGAAGCGAGCGCGACAGCCGGTCGAGCTTCCACACCACGAACACGTCGCCGGCCTTCAACGCGCCGATCGCGCGCGCCAGCTCGGGACGGTCAGCTCGGCCGCCCGATGCCTCCTCCTGGTAGATGGGATCGCACCCGGCATCGCGGAGCGCGCGAAGCTGCGGGTCTATGTCCTGGGAGTCGCCTCGGGACACGCGGGCATAGCCGATTTCCATGCCTTCATTCTGGCACGGGGTTGTGACACCTGCAAACCCTTGGAAAAGCTGTGTGGCTTTCAGCGGTAAATGTCACGAATGTCAGCACTAGGTGACGCCGATGACGAGGGTGCTGCGGGCGGCTTCCACGACATCCTCGCTGATGGTTGCGAGGCCGTTGATCTTCAGCACGCGCTCGATCTGCACGAACAGGCGGTGCAGTAGCCGGAAATTGCCACCTGTGATCCGAACGATGGCCGCGACCGCTTGCGCGTCGGTGAAATCGGCGTCGTCGAGGGCAAGGCCGAGGTCGCGCCAGCGGCGGGTCAGCACGAAGGTCAGCTCCGCATCCTGCAACGGCCGATATTGGTGGGCGAAGCCGACCCGGCTGAAGAGCTGGGGATAGCGCGCCATGCGCTTTTCGATACCGGGCATCCCGATCAGGATGAGCCCGATCCCCTGCCGATCGAACACGTCACGCATGTATTCCAGCGCCGTCGTCGACAGGCGCTCGGCTTCATCGACGATCACCATTTCGACGTAGCGGGTATGACGACTGACATAACGGACCTGTCCGACTTTCTGAGGCCGGACGTGTTCGTCGATGCAATGGTCCACTCGGTCGAGCAGCCGGGGCAGATCCTGCCGCAGTTCGCGCAACGTGCTGCCGACCGAAGGTGTGTAGAAAACCGCACGTGCCTGAGCGAGGTGGGCATAGATTTCCAGGTCGGATGGATCGCGTGGTCCCCAAACGGTGAGCAGGGGCGCAGCCTTGTGCCATCGGGCATACCGGCAGGCCGAGAGCGTTTTGCCGACGCCCGCTGGGCCATGACACAGGCCGATGTAGCGATGCTTCCGAACGGCGTCGGCGAACTCGATGAAGCGGCGGTGCTCTTGGGTCGAGATGAAGCTGGTCGCGCGCGTACTGCCGGCGGTCATCAGTCGCCCTCATAATAGGTGCGTAGCTTCGGCCGGCTTGGTGGCGGCGCCGGAGTCGCTGCGGAGACCGGCGCCAATTCAGGCAATCGCGCCGGTTTCGCGATCGGAGCCGGAGTGCGCAGGATCGCTGGAAGATAGTCTATAACGCTCGATTGCTTCTCCCTGATCTCCTGCCGCAGGCGACGCCGATGCGCGATCCGCGCCGCCTGGATGTCCTTTAGGGTGACACTGTTCGCGGCATGATCCGCATCGATCGCCCGGCACAGGAACACGTTGCGATGGAACACGCGGACTTCGCCCATGTCGCGGGGGTCGTAGCGGATCGTCACCGGCTCGCCGACGTAGGCTGCCAGCGTCGGATCGAAGTAGCGCAATCCCTCGAAGCGGATGCCGTCGCGGTGAACGGTGCGGGGCTTGGCGACCATGACCAGCAGCATGTCCAGTTCGGCAAGCGTCTCCGGCATCCGGGGCAACCAGCCATCGCCCCGCCATGCGGCTATCGGTGCCGCCCCGATCGAACGGTGGGGACGCGCATTATAGGTCGAGATGATCCAGGCGCCGATCGCCGCGTCCAGTTCGGCCAGTGAAAGGGCCGGTGGGGATACCGTCTTGCCGGCGCGCAGGTTGCCGGGGAGTTCGGCCAGCAGTTCGGTGTTGATGGTCCGGAACAGCCGCTCGATCTTGCCACGCCCCTGCGGACGGGCGACGGCTGAGTAGATCAGCCTGATACGCAGATCGGCCGCGGCCTGTTCGAGGTGGAGGCTGGTGAAGTCCGATCCGTGATCGACGTGCAGCACATCGGGAATGCCGCACACCGGCCATGCCGGATCGGCCTTGCGCCAGATGGCCTGGCGCAGCGCGAGCGACGTATTGAGCGCGGATGGCGCGCCGAGAAACACCATGTAGCCTGCGATCACGCGGGAATGATCGTCCACCACCGTCGTCAGCCACGGCCGTGTCGGCCTGCCACGAGCATCGAGGATGAGGATGTCGAGTTCGGTGTGGTCGGCCTGCCAGATCGCGTTCGGGCGATCGGCGCGATGACGATGGACCATCTCGTATTTGTCGCGGAAAGCGGCAGCGCCCTCATGCGCGAGCGTCAGCATCGCAGGATCGATCCGGCGCACGATATCGCGAACGCTGCCGTAGGACGGCGTGTGCCATCCATATTCGCTAGCGACATGCACAACGCGACGATGGATGGTTGCGATCGAGGCCGGCGGCTTCGTCAGCGCCATGCCCTGGATCAGTTGGACCAGACCCTCCGGGAACGTCCGTGTGCCAGCTTCCGGACGAAGCGGCCGCGCGAGGCCCATTGGACCGTTGGCGGTATAGCGAGCGAGCCATCGCTGGACGGTGCGCAGCGAAACACCGGCATCGGCCGCGACTTTGGCCAGCGACGCGCCACCATGCAGATGGGCGCGAAGTGCCGCCATTCGCCGCGCCACCTCCGCGCCTCCTGTCTCCGATCTTCGACCATCCGCCATGGTGATCGCCCCCTGTCCGATAGAGGATCGTTCAGCGGACTCGGCCGGTCGATCTCCAACAGCACGGAAAGCGGCCGAAAGCCGAGTCTCACATAGATGGTACCATATGTTTTGCGGTGATGGGGCCTTATACGTTACACTCCGGCTATGACGCACACGCTGATCGGCTATGCCCGCTGCTCGACCGACAAACAGGACCTTGCCGCCCAGCATGACGCGCTGCTCAAGCTCGGGGTGGCGGCCGATCGCATCTACACCGACAAGGGGCTCACCGGCACGAACCGGGATCGCCCCGGCCTCGACCAAGCACTAGCCGCAGTACGAAGCGGCGACACGCTGGTAGTGCCCAAGCTTGACCGGCTCGCGCGATCAGTTCCGGACGCGCGCGCGATCGGGGACGGCCTTGCTGCCCGTGGGGTGAAGCTACAGCTTGGTGCCAGCGTCCACGATCCGGCTGACCCGATGGGTAAGCTGTTCTTCAACATCCTTGCCACCTTTGCCGAGTTCGAGGCGGACCTCATCAAGCTCCGCACCCGCGAGGGCATGGCGGTCGCCCGCGCTAAGGGGAAGCTGCGTGGGAAGAAGCCCAAGCTGTCCGATCGGCAGCAGAAGGAGCTTCGTCGCATGTACGATACCGACGACTACTCGATCAGCGACCTCGCCGAGCTGTTCTCGATTTCCCGGCCGACCGTTTATCGAACGCTCGGCAGGCATGCTGCCACAGCGGCGGCAGCGGCATGAATCTCACCGAACAACAAGATGCGAGTAGTGCTCGCCGCTTCGACTTCATCCTTCGCCAAGGGCTGTGGCTGGTTTCACTTCTAGCATCCATCACGCTGCCCGTTGTTTACTTTTCACGTCCGTTTGCGCCGGTTACACCCGGCCTCACCAGTATTCTCGGTTGGGGTAGCCTCTTAGGCGTGATAGCTGGCTTGGGGTCTGCGGCTTTTTATGTTCCTCTGATGCGGCGTCAGTCTACCATTGGCCGCATCGGTTATTGGCTTACCTCGGCCATGATGGGTGCTTTCGCCGGTTGGGCAGCACTGGGTCTGCTGAATGACCGTGGTGGCACCCCTCTCGGAGATGTCGAACTGCCGATCGCCCGCGTCGAGCAGGCAGGTGATCAGTTCAGCATTTATACTATGCTACCTTCCTCACCCTCAAATATTATGCGGATATCATCGACCGAAATCATTGGCCTTCCTGTTGCCGGCCAATGCCTGTTCGGCAGATTGCGACGTGGTCTGTTCGCGGCTTCCTGGCTGTCGCGCCTTTCGGTTACGTCATGTTCGGCAAAGCGAGGTGAAGCAGGAACGAACGTGCTGATGCCGATAAATCGATGGATGGACTGGCGCTGGCACAAACCACGATCCTTCAGGCTGGACGGATCTCACCAAGCCTATGATGAGGCCCTTCCTCAGAGCGCAACGTGCCGGACCGAGCGGGAAAGCTGGCTTTATCAGTGCTTCCCCAAAGGAGCAGGCCGCAGGAGGCGACAATCAGTGATGTCACTTCGTGACATTTACCGCTGAAAGCTACAAAGCTGGGGCAGGGGGTTGGTGTCAGAACCGACCGGTTATGACACCAGCAGCGTTACGGACTAGAACGGCGAAACAGTAAACGTGTCGGCGTGATCAGTCGGGGATCAGTGCCCAACCACGCAGTTGCAAAGTCGCCATAGTCGTCAGCGCAGACACGTCAGTTTCGACACTCTTTCCTACCGTAGCGGGGTCGATCCCGTTTCCGATAAGAGCTTGGCTGCATACCCGAACGGATACACCCGCCTTTTTCAACGCCTCAATTAAGGCAAGGTTGGGATTCGCAGCTACTCCCGTCTTTGTCGCATAGGCGCGATCTTCGGTAACGATGGGCGTCGCCGGACCGTGGACGATCACGACGACATCGCCTTGTTCTGGACGAACGCCATCGTTGCCCAGCAGGTTCAAAAAGCGGGCGACCTTCTCCAGCGATGGATTGATTTTATCCGGCGTTGCCGCGGCCTTGGTCACATTGAACAGCACGCGATAGCGCAACTTGCGATCGGGCCGTTCCGCAGCACCTTCGACGGGTGTGATCGCGCCATATCCCGGTATCACCGCCTGCCTAGGCACGCCGGCTGAAGCACTGACGCTGCTCATGAGTGACAAGCATCCTGCAAGAGCAATGATTGGCATACGCATCCGCTTTTTCCTTCTTCAGCCGAAATGATCAGCCAACTCTCGCAAAAACGGCCGCACCGATGTTTTGCGGTCGAACCACGGACGGCGTCTCGCGCGGTCGCACTGGGCGGGGGGCCGGGGCCGTTTGGGGAGCCGACAGATCGTCGGCTCCGAACATCGCCTCCAGGGTTCGCACACACAGTGCGGCTGCATCGTCGGCAAGACGGTAGTGAACCTGCTTCGCCTCACGCCTGGTCTTCACCAGATCGGCGCGCCGCAGCTCGGCAAGCTGCTGACTGAGCGCTGGTTGGGTCACGCCCGTGGCCGCCTCGATGTCCGCCACCTGCCGTTCGCCACCCAGCAGATAGGACAGGATCATAAGGCGCTGCGGCTGCGCGAACACGCGCAGCTTCTCGACTGCAACGTCGGCAAGCGCGCGGGACTGGTAGATCGCCATCACCGGTCAGCCTTCGTCTGGTGAAACCAGTCGGCGCCTGCGTTCCCCGGCAAAGCGGGAGGCAGGAGCACGTCGTCGCCCGGCTGCCAGTCAGCGGGCGTATAGGCCTCGCCATCGGCCGAACGCTGCAACGCCCTGACCGTGCGAAGCATCTCGTCGACCGAGCGCCCGACATTCATCGGATACCAGCTGAGTGCGCGGATAATGCCTTTGGGATCGATGAAGTAGGTTGCACGTACCGTTGAGGCATCGCCAGCCTGCTCGTCGAGCATGCCGTAGGCATACCCAACCGCCATCGACGGATCCTCGATCACCGGAAACGGCACCTCGACATCAAAAACGTCGTGGATCGCGCGAAGCCAGGCGACATGAGAGTAGAGGCTGTCGACCGACAGCCCCAACAATACGCAATCCAGCTCCTCGAATTGAGGGGCCGCTTTAGCCAAGGCCACAAACTCGCTCGTGCAAACCGGCGTGAAGTCAGCAGGGTGCGAGAAAAACACAATCCAGCGCCCACGATACTGATCGAGCGCAATCTCGCCCTGAGTGGTGCGGGCGGTGAAGTTCGGGGCTGCATCCCCGATGCGCAGCGAGCGCGGCATGTTCGCTTCCATCATTTCCATTCCTCCCAAATGGCACGAACACCCCGTTGACGCAATACGCTTACACAGCTACATAAACCATGAGTTTGTTTAAATGGAGATGGTCATGGACCCGGTTTTGAGCGAAGCCAACGCCCAGATCAGACGCGCAAAAGCGGCCGGATCGCCGGTCGTTCAGTCCTTCTTTGATGAGCCTACCAACACAGCGACCTACGTCGTTTGGGACGTGGCGACGAAAAAGGCTGCGATCGTCGACAGCGTCCTCGATTTTGACGCCGCGGCTGGCCGGACCAAAACCGCGTCGGCGGACGCAGTGATCGCTTACGTGCGGGATCAGGGACTGACGGTCGATTGGCTGCTGGAAACCCATGCTCATGCCGATCACCTGTCTGCGGCACCTTATCTTCAGCAGGCGCTTGGCGGGCAGCTCGCGATCGGTCGTGAGATCATCCGGGTTCAGAACGTGTTCGGCAAAATCTTCAACGCCGGCACCGATTTTGAGCGCAACGGTTCCGAGTTCGACCGGCTGTTCGAGGACGGCGACCGCTTTGCCATCGGCAACATCGACGCCATTGCGCTGCACGTGCCCGGCCATACGCCGGCGGACATGGCCTATGCGATTGGGGACGCGGTCTTCACCGGCGATACGCTCTTCATGCCCGATTACGGCACCGCGCGGGCAGACTTCCCTGGTGGCGACGCACGCCAGCTATTCCGCTCGATCCGCCGGCTCATGCAGCTGCCGGACGAGACGCGCCTGTTCCTCTGCCACGACTACAAGGCGGTGGGTCGCGACCAATATGTCTGGGAGACGACTGTAGGCGCACAGCGTGTCGGCAACGTGCATGTCCACGAAGGGGTCAGCGAAGACGACTTCGTCGCGATGCGGACCAGTCGCGACGCCACCTTGTCGATGCCGAAGCTCATCCTGCCCTCGATCCAGGTGAACATGCGCGGTGGTCATCTGCCGGAGCCGGAAGCCAACGGCACCCGCTACCTCAAAATTCCGCTGGATGCGCTGTGATGCCAGGCTTTCCCCATGCCATGCCGCTCGAAGGCTTCATCGGCGGGCTGATGATCGGTGTCGCCGCGGCGATCATGCTGCTGGGCAACGGGCGCATCGCCGGTGTCAGCGGCATGTTCGCAAGAGTTTTGGGTCTTACCGATGGAGGTCCACCATGGGCCCTCGCGCTGCTCTTTACCGCGGGTCTGCCCTTGGGCGCGGGTATTGCTGCGGCCAGTTTGGGCGTGAAAGCCAGCTTTCCGGCATCGCTTTCGCTGATTGCCGTCGCCGGTCTGGTCGTCGGTATCGGAACGCGGCTTGGGTCCGGGTGCACCAGTGGTCACGGCGTATGCGGCCTGTCCCGCCTGTCGCCCCGGTCCATCGCCGCGACCGTCACGTTCATGGCGACCGGCGTCGTCACGGTCACGATCATGCGTCTGTCCGGGGTGATACTGTGATGCGCCAGAACCTCATTTCACTCGCTAGCGGGACGCTGTTCGGCGCCGGCCTTGCCATCTCCGGAATGATCGATCCGGCGCGGGTGCGCGCGTTCCTCGATGTCACCGGCGCGTGGGACCCGACCTTGGCGTTCGTCATGGCAGGCGCGATCCTGCCGATGGCGATAGCCTGGTTCGTCGTGCGGCGTCGCTCGACCCCGATCGCGGCCGAACAATTCCACACGCCCGCCACCTCGCCGATCGACCGGCGCCTCATCGGCGGTGCGGCCTTGTTCGGCATAGGCTGGGGCATCGTCGGATTGTGCCCAGGTCCCGCCATTGCCGCACTGGCGATCCAGCCTCTGCCGGCACTGGTCTTCATCGCTGCAATGGCCCTCGGCGTTGCCGTCCACCGCTTTGCATTCACTTCCCGCCGTTCGGCCTGATCAGACAGGAGACATCACATGGCTTTCAAGCAGATCACCTCGTCCTTCTCTGCCGCCCCCCAGCTGACGCAAGACGACCTCGCCGCTGCCGCGAAGGCAGGATATCGCTCGATCATCTCAAGCCGCCCGGACGGCGAGGAGGCGGGCCAGCCAAGCGCGGAAGAAATGGCCCGAATGGCAGGCGACCACGGTCTCGCGTTTGCCCATGTCCCTATCGTACCGGGCAAGGCGACTGACGCCGATGCGGATCGCATGAAGGAGGCGCTAGCCACGCTGCCACAGCCGACGCTCGGCTTCTGCCGTAGCGGGACGCGCGCGGCGACCTTGTGGGCGTTGGCCGAGGCCGATCGCGCCGACCCGGCGACGATCGTCGACCAAGCAAAGGCAGCCGGGTACGACCTTGCCGATCTCACGCCTGCGCTGAAGCGCCGTTCCGAAAGGGCTGATCAATGACCTACGACATCGTCATCATCGGGGGCGGTGCCGCCGGCATCGCGACCGCTTCCAGCATTCTGAAGCGCAACGCCAAAGTGACGATCGCGGTCGTCGATCCGGCGACCGACCATTATTACCAGCCCGGCTGGACGATGGTGGGGGCCGGCGTCTTCACTCCCGAACAGACGCGCAAGGCCGAATCCGACATAATGCCAAAGGGCGTTAAGTGGGTACGGTTGCCCGCCGTTGCCATCGACCCCGACCGTAACACGGTCGAGCTCGAAGACGGTGACACATTGACCTATCGCGTTCTGGTCGTCGCGCCCGGGCTGCGCCTGGCGTGGGAGAAGATCGAAGGGCTGCCTGAGGCTCTCGGCCGCAACGGCGTCACCTCCAACTATCGCTACGATCTGGCACCCTACACCTACCAGCTCGTCAAGGAATTGCGGCAGGGGCGGGCGCTGTTCTCGCAGCCACCCATGCCGATCAAGTGCGCCGGCGCACCGCAGAAAGCGATGTATCTCTCCTGCGACATCTGGCGGGATAGCGGCGTTCTCCCAGCTATCGACGTCGAGTTCCATAATGCCGGCGCAGCCCTGTTCGGGGTCCCGACCTACGTCCCGGCGCTGATGGAATATGTCGAGAAGTACGGTATCGATCTCAGGCTTGAGTCCAACCTGGTCGCGGTCGACGCCGATCGCCGCGTCGCCACGTTCGAGCGCAAGCAGGACGGCGTCTCCGAGCGGATCGAACGTGAGTTCGATATGCTCCATGTCGTGCCACCTCAGGTGTCACATGCGGTCGTCGCAAATAGCCCGCTTGCGGCTGCGAGCGGCTTCGTCGAGGTCGACGAGACTACGCTGCGGCACAAGCGATTTGAAAACATCTTTGGCCTTGGCGATGCCGCTGGCACCAGCAACGCCAAGACCGCCGCTGCTGCTCGCGTCCAGGCGCCCGTGGTCGCAGTCAACGCGCTGGCCGCGCTCGACGGCAGACCCCCCGTTGCCGATTATAATGGTTACGGCTCATGCCCGCTCACGGTCGAACGCGGTAAGATCGTCCTCGCCGAGTTCGGCTATGGCGGAAAGCTGCTGCCCAGCTTCCCATCCTGGCTGCTGGACGGAACGCGTCCGACGCGCACCGCGTGGTTCCTGAAAGAGCGGATGCTGCCCCCGATCTACTGGCAGGGCATGCTGAAAGGCCGTGAGTGGATGGCCGCTCCACACGAGATCGGCAAGGCGGCATGATCCTCGAACCAATCCAGTATCTGCTTGGCGCCTTGTCCGGCAGCCTGGTCGGATTCACCCTCGGGCTCGTCGGTGGCG
Organism: Roseomonas aeriglobus; assembly: GCA_016937575.1. Taxonomy (NCBI): domain Bacteria; kingdom Pseudomonadati; phylum Pseudomonadota; class Alphaproteobacteria; order Acetobacterales; family Roseomonadaceae; genus Muricoccus; species Muricoccus aeriglobus. The sequence continues at coordinate 13,912 of JAFHKN010000003.1, forward strand.
GTGGCTCGATCCTCGCCGTGCCGCTCATGGTGTATCTGGTGCGCGTTCCCGACGCGCACCTCGCCATCGGTACGAGCGCGTTTGCCGTGGCGGCCAATGCCGCGACCGGTCTGATCGGTCATGCCAAGGCTCATACCGTAAAATGGCGGTGCGGCGGCATGTATGCGACTGCCGGCGTCATCGGTGCGCTACTCGGATCCACCGCGGGCAAGGCCGTCGATGGCGGCAAGCTCCTCTTTCTATTCGCGCTCGTCATGATCGTCGTCGGCGTTGTGATGCTGCGCGGGCGGGGTGACGCTGGTAATCCCGGTGCAGAATGCAACCGGGAGAAGGCGCCCAAGGTGCTGGGTTATGGCCTCGGCACCGGACTGTTTTCAGGCTTCTTTGGCATCGGTGGTGGCTTCCTGATCGTTCCCGGACTGATTGGATCGACGGGCATGCCGATCCTCAACGCCGTCGGCACGTCGCTGATCGCCGTCACCGCGTTCGGGCTAACGACCGCTGCCAACTACGCGTTCTCCGGGCTTGTGGATTGGCCGCTCGCCTTCGCCTTCATCGGCGGTGGAGTTATCGGCGGGTTGATCGGCACGCGGATCGCTAAGCGTCTGGGCACGGGCAGTACGCTCACCACGGTTTTCGCAATGCTGATCTTCGTGGTCGCAGCCTATATGCTCTGGAAGAGCGCAGGCGCGTTTCTGTGATGGGCAGCGCAATTGCCATCGGGCCGCTGATGATGGCGGTCGATCGCGGATTGGCGGTTCTGTGCGTCGCCGTGTTCCTCGGTTTGACGGCGCTGGCGGGACGGTTCCGCTTCCCGCGAGTGTCGATGGTCGCGACCAGTGCTATTGTCGTCGGGCTGGTGACGGCCCGGATCGGCTATGTCGCGACGCATTGGGCGAGCTACGCCGATGCTCCACTTTCCATCCTAGCTATATGGCAGGGAGGCTTCTCGGCCGTCGCCGGCCTCGCCGGCGCTGCGGTAACGCTGGCGTTCCGGCTCGGCCGAACGCGCGCTCTGGCGATAGGCTGGGCAGCGCTTGCCGTAGCTGGCGGCCTCTGGTTCACGCTTCAGGCGCTGATCCCGCCCGTGACCTACGGCCCCTTTCCCTATCATCTCGCCCTAACGACGCCATCCGGCGCTCCGCTCCCGCTTGATCGTTTCCGGGGTCGTCCCTTCGTGGTCAATCTGTGGGCGACATGGTGCGGCCCATGCCGGCGCGAGCTGCCGATGCTCGATGCTGCTGCGTCGCGCCGTGGAGAGGTTCCGATTCTGCTCGCCGATCAGGGTGAGGCGCCGGCGACCGTTACCCAGTTCCTTACCCGCGAAGGCATCGGTGCCGGCAACGTCGCGCTTGATCCCGACCGTAGGCTTTCCCGAGCCTTCGAAGTCGCCGGCTATCCCGCAACCGCCTTCGTCGCCGCGAATGGCACGATCGTGCAGCTTCAGCTCGGAGAGTTGTCGCGCGCCGCGCTCGCCGATGGAATTGATAAGGCAAGGAAACACCGATGAACCGCCGCAACCTTCTCTTTCGCGGCGCTCTAGCCGCGCTTGCTTTCGCCGTGCCGATGACACCTGCGGTCGGGCAGCAGCAGCCTGATTTGTCGCGCAAGGCAGTCGTCGACGATCCCGTAGCCCCCAAGCGGGCCGGCACCGCCTATGACGTCACCGTTGTCGAGTTCTTCGACTACAACTGCCCCTATTGCCGTCGCATGGAGCCGGTGCTGAACGCGCTGCTTCGCTCCGACCCGAAGGTCCGGATCGTGTATCGGGATTGGCCAATATTCGGACCCGCCTCCCGTGAGGCGTCCCGGGCGGCCGTCGCGAGCCAGTGGCAGGGCAGGCATGCCGCCTTCCATGGAGCGCTGCTTGCCTCGCCGGCGCGGCTCGACAGCGCCGGTATCAGGGCAGCTGCTGTGAAAGCCAAGGTGGATTGGCCGCGTCTGCAACGTGACCTGAAGACGCGTGGCGCGGAAATCGATGCGCTGCTCGCACGCACCAATGCGATTGCCGAAGCGATCGGGTTCAATGGGACGCCGGCGCTGATCGTCGGCTCGCAGGTCGTGGCCGGCGCGGTCGATCTGCCGGCGCTCCGCCGCCTCGTCGCCACGGCGCGCAGCAAGCCCGGAGGGCGTTGAGCGTGCCGGGGCCACTCAGTCGGAGGCAGGCGGTCGGGCTCGGCGCTGTAGTCGTGGGGGGCTGGGCGGTCGGACAGGTGCTGCGGCGCACCGCCCCGATTGGGCGTGACGTTGGTCCGACCGCCGACCTGATCCTGACAGGCGGCAGTTCGCCTGAGCACGGTCCTGCCGACGCGACGTTGCGGCTTGCCGTTTTCACCGATTATCGTTGCCCGGCCTGCCGTCACGCCTTCCCCGCGTTGGAAGAGGCCGTGCGACGCGATGGCAAAATTAGGGTCATCTACAAGGATTGGCCGATCTTCGGTCCACCGTCTGAACGTGCCGCGAGCGTTGCGCTCAGCTGTGCCGAACAGGGCATCTACCCGGTCGTCCATCGCCAGCTGATGGCCGACAACCGTACGATTGACGACGACATGCTGCGGGACGTCGTAATCGGCGCTGGCGGTGACTGGCTGAGCGCAACGACGTGGCTTGCTTCGCATGCACAGGCTGTCGCGGCGCGCCTGCGTGCGAACGGCCAAGAGGCCTATTCGATCGGCTTGGCCGGCACCCCGGGCTTTCTTGCCGGACGCATGCTGGTGATGGGCGCGATCGATCCGGGTGATTTCGAGCGGTTGTTCGCGCGGGCGCGGGCAGAAAGCTAACAGAGCGAGAGGATGAAAACATGATCGAGTATAAGCACGATGGTATGACCGTTGCGTCGCTCCATGATGAGCGCACTGGTAGCTTCCAATATGTTGTCGTCGACGACACTACGAAGACGGCTGCGATCATCGATCCAGTTCTGGATTTTGACCCGCGCGCTGGTGCGACCGCGACCCGAAACGCGGATCTTATCCTCGACTATGTGCGCGAAAAGGGGCTAACCGTCGAATGGGTGCTCGACACCCACCCACACGCCGATCATTTTTCAGCCGTTCCGTACCTCACCGGCAAGACCGGTGGCAAAACCGCGATCGGCAACAAGGTCGTGGAAGTGCAAAAGCTGTGGCGGGACATCTACTGCCTGCCCGATCTCGCCGTCGACGGCAGCCAGTGGGACCGGTTGTTTGCGGATGGCGAGCGTTTCCGGATCGGCACGCTCGATGCTCATGTCATGCTGTCGCCGGGCCATACGCTTGCCTCGATCACTTATGTCGTCGGTGACGCCGCGTTCGTTCACGATACGCTGATGGTTCCCGATAGTGGCACAAGCCGAGCGGACTTCCCGGGTGGTGATGCTCATTCGCTGTGGTGCTCGATCCGCGCCATCCTCGATCTGCCACCCGAAACCGCAACCTATGTTGGGCATGACTATGGCAAGGATGGCAGGGACGTACTTGGTCGCTCGACCGTCGCCGATCAGCGTCGCGACAACATCCATGTTCACGATGGCATCGACGAAGCCGAGTTCGTCGCGACCCGCGAGAAACGCGACGCATCGCTCCCACTACCCGACCTGATGCTCGCCGCGCTTCAGGTGAACATACGTGGCGGCCGGCTGCCGGATGCGGACAAGTGTGGGACGGCGTTTCTCAAGGTGCCTCTGAACCGGTTTGGACCTGGTGCTTCATAGCTCAGTCCGCGCTAGGGCAGCTGCTGTTTCAAGTGTCAGAACCGAACGGTTATGACCCTCGGAGGGAGGGCGGCGGTATTCGACCATGCCGGCTCGGAAAGCTGCCCGGGCGCTAACCACCGCTTTTTGCCGTCCGTAAGCCAACGGATCAGCATTGCGCGTCGGTCGCACCGAATGTGGTTTCTGTCTCACGGAGCGTGCGTTCCCCGCATCGATCCGTCTCACGCAATGCGAGCCGAAAACCGCCCTATATTGCAGTTCCGGGCGATCATCATTGCGAGCCGCTACATCTATTGCAGTTCCGGGCGATCATCATTGCGAGCCGCTACAGCTATTCGGCATCGCGCTGCTGCTCCGGCTGAGGCTCGGCCTATGGGGGGCGCTAGCGCTGGCCGGCCTGTTCACCGTCGAAGTCGGGCTCACGCTGAACTTCCTCGGCGGCGAGGCCCAAACGATCGCGAGCCTCACATGGCTGTCCTGGGCGTATCTGGCGCTATCGGCCGCGGTGGTGGCAGCGAACGCGAAGTCACTCGGGGCATCTGTTGGCGGTGGGCCTCTTCACCAGTCACCCCGAAGCCTATCCGTCGCACGCCGCTCCGGCCGCCGCCGAGCAGTCATGAACGAACAACGTAGCCAAGCACCGCCGCGAGCGCGATAAGAATGGCGGCAGCATCGAACACGCCAGGCAAAGTGGCGCTCATCACATAAGATCGCCCTCGTTATAGAATGTGCCTTGGACCGGTTGTCGCGGCCCGAACGTCACGAATTATCATGCCGCTATGCGGGAGCGCCGGTAAACGGGACCAAGCGATGCCGAGGTCCTGCTCGGGCACATCGTAGGTGATTTCCGTGGACAGAAAGCGGACTGCAATCTTCATCAGCTCGACCGTGACCGGTTCGCCCGGGCAGCGATGATGGACATGCGCTTCGCCGCCCCCCTGAGGAATGAAGCCGAATGCGCCACCATCATCCTCTTGGAAGCGTTCCGGACGGAATTCGTCCGGCCCCGACCAGGTGCGCGCATCGCGATCCGTGCCGAACAGGTCGAGCATCGCGCGCCGCCCCTTCGGGAAGTGCATGCCTCGCCACGTGAACCCGGTGCGCACCCGTGCCGCCACAGCCGGGAAAAAGGGGTAAAAGCGCCGCACCTCTTGAACAAACGCATCCAGGTCGGTGTCATCGCCGGCGCGGAAGCGTGCCCTCCACTCGGGGTGCAGATGAAGCGCGTGCGCGGCGAACGTGATGAAGACCGCCACCGCGACTGTTGGCCGCAACACGTTCAGGAGTTCGACCGCCGCGATGCGGAGCGATAAGGGCTGCCCTCCAAGATCGCGGTGCGAGGCTATCGCGCCGAGGGCGGACCCTGGCGGCGTCTCGATGCGAGAGACGCGGGCGTCGTGGATGAGATTAGACAGCCAGCGCTCGGCGCGGCGGCGGGCCAAGCGCGAGCGCAAATGCCGAGGGCCGATGCTCGCCGCGGCATCAAACATGGCTACGAGCTGCCGGGTTCGACGGCGCACTTCGGTTTCGGCGAGCGGCACGCCCGCCCAGGCGCACACGGCGCGCGCAAGAGGCTCGTGTAGCGCATCGTATAGCACGATCTCGCTCCTGGAGCGCCATCGGGTCGCGGCGACGGCAAGCTCCTCGCCGAATCGAGTGCCGAGCGCCACCACCCGGTCCTGGGTCATCAGCGATACGAACAACGCCTTGCGGTGGCGGTGTTCCTCGCCATCGAGTCCCTGAACGCCGCCCTTGCCGAGCAGCGTCGCCCGAACCGGCTCGGGCATCGCGCCCTGACGCGCGAACCGCGCCTCGTCGTAGAAGAGCTCGGCGGCATCGGAGCCGCTCATGCAGATGGTCGGCCGGAGCAGAAGGCGGGTCCTGAAAGCGTCGGACCCATAGCGGCGACACCGTGTCGCGATGTAGCGGTACGGATCGCGCAGCAATCGAGCCGTCGCGTCGAGGGTCGGTTCCTGAGGCATCTTCGTCATGCTCGTCTCCCCCCGCGGTCCGGGCATCACGATGTGCGGTCCATCGGTCGTCGAAAAGTAGTGTCACTGCTCCTGAACCGCGCCGCCACATCCGCCAAGTTGAAAGCCGGCCACAGGATCGGCTGAAAGCTTGACCGCACCTGAGTAAAGAGGACAGACCAAACGATGGCGCTCGGCGTTGGTCGGTAAGCTTGCCTCATAAGCCGCACTCTGATGCCGGCTATGACACTTCGCAATCCGCAGGGAAACTCGATACCCCGCTATCAATTAAACGTTTTTAGTCGGCGTCCTCGCACTGCTGACGTTCGAGGAGATTATAGGATGGCTGCCGCTACCGATCGTCAAGCACCGGACGAACGACGCACGCTCTGGATCGTGCTGCTGCTGAACGTCGCCATTGCAGCGGGCTTCTTCGCCGCCGGGCTCTTTGCGGACTCCAGCGCCCTGATCGCGAACGGCGTGGACAACCTGTCGGACACGGCCGTGTACGCGCTCAGTCTCATAGCGCTCAGCCACGGGCAGACCTGGAAGAGGCGCGCCGCGACCGCGTCGGGCGTCATGCTGCTGATTTTCGCCGGCGGCATCCTGATTGACGTCGGCCGCCGCTATATCCAGGGCAGCGAACCGATCGGGCCGACGATGATGGTCATGTCGGCGGTTGCCGGCGTCGTGAACTACATCTGCCTGCGGCTGCTTCAGCGGCTGAAGCAGAAGGACGTGAACCTCCGCGCCGCCACCACCTTCAGCTTCAACGACTTCATCTCGAACGGGGGCATCCTGATCGCCGGCGTGCTGGTGTTTTGGCTTGGAAGCAACTGGCCCGACCTGCTGGTCGGGCTCGCGACCGCCCTCATCGCGATCAAGGGCGGCATCGAAATCCTGCGCGACGCACGCGCTGAAACCAAGAACGACGAGGGCAGGACATCATGACCGGCTCTGTTGCGTAGATCGGCGCAGGCGCTCGTCGGATAGTTAGATAACGGCACACCCAAGAGCGATGCACCGGGTTCGCAATCCGTCCGGCTGCAACCGTTCGGTCGGATACCCTGCCGGGCTCCTTCGTTCTGGCCAAGGAAGGAGAATTTGCATGGCTGACAACAACGTGGAAACCGACGAAACCGATCGTCTGATCGCCTCCAACAAGGTCGAGGGCACCGCCGTCTATGACCGCGAGGGCAACAAGCTCGGCTCGGTTTACAACTTCATGGTCGATAAGCGATCGGGCAAGGCCGAATATGCCGTCATGTCGTTCGGCGGCTTCCTGGGCATGGGCGACGACTATCACCCGCTGCCTTGGGATCAGCTCACCTACGATACCGACAAGGGCGGCTATGTCGTCAATCTTACCAAGGAACAGCTTGAAGGCGGCCCGCGCTACAGCGCCGGCAACGAGCCGGCATTCGATCGGGCCTACGGCCAACAGGTCTATGGCTATTACGGGTCGAGCTACAATTACTGAGCTGATGGGCGGCGGGTTGGCCCGCCGCCCATCATTCTCCTGACTGCGCGAGAGGCGCAATCGTGCCCGCGACCCACGCCCGATTAGACGCCCGCGCCGCTTCGGTGGCTTGCCTGGTCGACGCGACCTCGCCGCGCTGCTGACGTTGATAATCAATCAGTCCGTCGCCCTCGGCTCCTCCGGCCTAATCCTGACCGTGCATCGCGCCGGCTCGCCCGCCTTGTTCGCCGCTCGCTGGCAGCGCTCAAGCGCTTCCTCGTTGCCCCGGCCGATCACCGCGCCCGCCACCATCGCGTTCCAGGTGTCAGGCCCGTTCACCGTCGCCAACCGGCGCGCGCCCTCCCATGCCGACCCGCCAAGCGTCCGCGCCGCCATGCTTTCCGGCCATCGCCAGCTATCCGGCGTCGCCCGCAAGATCGGCCCCGCGAGCAACGTCCATAGCACGACCCCGACGAGGACGCCGCCGATTGCCACCAACCCCAACCAACGGTTCTGCTGGTCGCCGGTCCGCCCGGACACGACATAGGCGTGAAGCTGCCGCGTCATGTCGTCCAGACCCTTCCTCGCGGTCGCCAGCGCGGCCTGATCCTCGCGCCTAGCGGCAGCTCCGGCTGCGACGATGCGTTGCGTCATCTGCTCGGGCGTCATCGCCAGCGCCGGCGCTGTTTTCAGGAACTGACCGATGCGCCCGATATTTTCGGCCGCCGTGTTCAAGCCGCGCTGCAACTCGCCCAACGTCTCGGTATAGTCGGGCACGTCGATCGCGCCGCGCTCGGCCGCCAAGCCCTCCACGGCGCGGCGCAACAACGCCAGCTCGCCGCGCATGGCCTCAAACGCCTCGGCCGCGTCTGCTCCGCCCTGGTCGTCCTCGTCCGCCACCTGTCCCCCTTACCGGCTCATACCACGGTCGCGGTCACGCCCGATGCTGAGCGACCGCGCCAGCTCCTGCCCGATTGACCGGCTCCGCTCCATTTTCAGCTCCAACTCGGGCAAGCGGCGACGCAGCGCGGATTCGAGCTGCGGGTCGCGATGCAGCCCGCCCGCAATGGCCTCCATGCGCTTGCCGAGTTTTTCCGCGCCCGCGCGGTCGCCGGCACGCTCCATGCTGGCGACTGCCTCCTTCATGCCCTGCCACTGCTCCACGAACCGGCCCGCGCGCTTCTCCGGGTCGATGCGGACCTGACGCTCGGTTTCCATCGCCTTCGCCGCGCCGCCCGTGTTCCCCTCGGCCGCGTCGCGTGCGAGCCGGGGGTCACGCTCGATCGCGCTGGCGAGGTCGCGCGCGCCGTGCGGCCGCACCTGGTCGAGCGCGTCGCCGGCCTTCACCAGCGCCTGTTCCTGGTGCGCCAGCACCGGCAAGCCCTTATCCCGCATCCGGCCTATATCCGCTGCGGCGCGCCCATAGCGTTCGATCGCGCGGGCCTGCGAGGGTGCCAGCGATCGATCGGCCGCGACACGCTCGGGCGACGTCGCCCGCTCCGCTGCCGGTTTCGGCCGGAAGCCGTCGAACATGCCCCTGGCCTTGTCGCGGACCTTCGCCACCAATTGGCGCGCGCGTTCCGGGAACCGGATCTCGCGCCGATCGGCGAACGCGCGGGCCTGGTCCTGCTCGGGCCGAGCATAGTCGCCCGCCATCTCCTTGCCCCGATCACGCGACAGGGCGCGGACGAGCTGGCGCTGATCGGCGAAGTCGTCGCGGCCATAATGAAGCTGCACGCCGTCGCGGTGCCGAGATAGCCCGACATAGGCGCTGTGGCGGTCCATGCCGGGGGTGGCGAGGACGTGGGCGCTATCGACCGTCACGCCCTGCGATTTGTGGAACGTCGCCGCGTAACCATGATCGACATGGGCATAGTCCTTGGTGTCGAACGCGACCCCGCGCCCGTCATCGAGGCGCACCGCCATGCCCTCGGGCGATACCCGCTCGATCGTTGCGAGCGTACCGTTCTTCACCCCCATGCCGCGCTCGTTGCGCAGGAACATGATGCGGTCGCCGGTTGCGAACTGGCGCTCGCCGCGCTCGGCCTTCACCGTCACGTCGTCGCCAAGGTCGCCGGATGCGCGCAATCGGTCGCGCGCCTCGCCATTGAGGCTCTGCACCTCGGCATTGGTGTGGGTGAGGATGATGCGGGTCTTGCCCGGCTCGGCCTGGCGCGCGCGATCCCAACCGTCCACCAGCTCGCCGCGCGCCTGCTCCCGCGTGTCGGCCGCGTGGACCATGCCCTTGTCGTCATAGGCATGGATTGCCTCGCCCGTACGCCCGGTCGCCAGCGCGCGCGTCGCGTCGCGCTGCCAATCCTCGCGTTGCCGGCGTATCTCGGTGATCTCGGCCGCGCCGTGGCGCTCGGCGACGCTGCGGAACGCCGCGCCGGCCTCGATCGCCTGCAACTGCTCGGGGTCGCCCACCATCACGACCTTGGCCCCGGCGTCGCGGGCCTGGCTCAACACGCGCTCCATCTGGCGCGAGCCGATCATGCCGGCCTCGTCCACGACCAGCACGTCCTTCGGACCCAGCTGCTCGCGCCCCTGCCCCCACGCATGTTCAAGGCTGGCAATGGTGCGTGAGGCTATGCCCGATCCACCCTCCAGATTTTCGGCCGCAATGCCGGACAGCGCCGCGCCGCGAACGGTGTAGCCCGCCTGCTCCCATCCATCGCGCGCGACGCCCAACATGGCGGATTTGCCGGTGCCGGCATAGCCGATCACATTGGCGATGCCGCTTGGCCCGGTTATATGCTCCAGCGCGGCTCGCTGCTCGTCTCCGAGCACGAGTCCTTCACTCCCGGCAGCGGCGCTCGCTCTGCTCAGCATCGCGGCCGGGAGACCATGATCCCTCCGCGCCGCCAGCTCGTCTCCAGCACGCTCAAGCCGTGCTTCGGTCGCGATCATCTCGCGGGACGTGAACCGCTCCTGGTCGCGCCCATCCTTCCCCAATGCGACCAGCTCGGGGCTGGCGCGCACCGCCCCCATCACTTGGTCGAACTGCTCCTTGCCGTCGCTATGCCGGAACGCGAACGTCGCAAGGTCGCGGGTGGTGAACGTGGCCTGCTGCCGCGTGATCGCGTCCAACGCGACATTGGGATTGGCGATGATCCGCTCACCGTTCTCGCGGGCGATGCGCGTGTGATCCTCGATCCGCTCCGCCTCAAGCCCTTGGCTTGGTCGCCGTGATGCTGCGGGTCCGATCTTGTGCTGCGGCTCCAGCCCGATCCCCTGCGCCTCATAGGAGCGATGATCGATCCGACCCTCAAGCCCAAGCTCGGCCATGCGCTCATTGACGTGCGCGCTCCACGCTTCGCGCCAGTCCTTTAACAGCTCGGTGCTGTTCCAGTCGCGGTTCTTCTTTCCGAACCCCTCCGGCCCTACGTCGCGCATCGTCATCATGACATGCGCGTGCGGCTTGGGCGTGCCGTCCTTCGCCTTGTCCCAATGCACGTTCAGGTCCGCGACCATCCCGCGATCGACAAACTGCTTCTTCACGAAATCGCGGGCGAGCTGGACGCCCTGCTTCTCGTTCATCTCGCGCGGAATCGAGAACTCCACCTCGCGGGCAAGCTGCGCGTCCTTGCGCTTCTCGCCTGCCTCCACCTCGTTCCACAGCGTCGTGCGATCGTTTAAACGCTCCGGCGCGCCTTCCGGCAACATCACCTCGGAGTGGATGACGCCCGCCTTGTTCGAGAAATCGTGATCGCGGTTGAGTCGGTCGTCGTGCAGCTCGGATGCGGAACGATAGGCGGCGCTCGCAACGGCGCTCGATCCGTTCGCGCGGCTCACAACCTTGGCGGAGAAATGGTAGATCGCCATGACGCCTGCGATACTGCCTTACTTAGCGCACGTCGGCAACGACGTATAAGCGCGCACTCATCCTCCGCTTCGCTCCTGCTGATTGACTTGCTGTCTCTCGGTGAGGCTGGCATGCTGCCCTTCAAGGAAGGCGACATGACGATGATCCGGATTTACAGGGAATCAGGCGAGGCACCTGTCGCCACAATCGACGGCATGCGCTTGCTTAAGGGTGACGGTGACACGCAAATCGCTTCGATCGACAATGACAAGGTTTACGGCGGCTCGGGCCGGATTCAGCTCCTCTACATTGCAGGCGATCGCGTGTTCAAAGGCATGGGCAGCATGCAACTCGCTCGCATCGATCGCGGCAGGGTTTGTGCTGGAACGTCAGGCCCTCAGCTCGCGGCCTTCGAGGAATGACAGATTACCGATGATGCCGGCGCGGTGATCGGCCACATCGACCATCCAGTCACCGCCGCCGAGCTGGCAGCGGTGCTTCATCTCGTGTTCGCAATCTTCTGAGGGAGAAACGGATATGCGAAAGGTGCGAAACTACGATGCGGAGCTGAAGGCGCTGGAGGACAAGGCGCGTGCCTTGAAGGCGCGCCGTGTCGAGCAGCTCGGCCAGCTCGTCACCGCCACCGGGGCCGATGCGCTCGACATGGAAACGCTAGCCGGTGCGCTGCTCGATGCCGTCGCGTTGAAGAATGCGGAAACGAAGGAGGCGTGGCGCGTGAAAGGCGCTGCCTTCTTTCAGCGGCGCGCGCGCAAAACTGGCCGGGCTGCTGGCAGCAACGGCGACGACGGCAATGCGCAACCGGGCGCTGATCCAGCGTCTGGAAGCGGCGCAGCGTCGTAACGATACGCGGGCCTGGGTCGTGCAACGCCGCGAACGCACCCGTCACCTGATCGAGCTGGGCGGCCTCGTCCAGAAAGCCGGCCTGGTCGAACTCGCCGACGACGATCGCGCGACGATCTACGGCGCGCTGCTTGAGCTGGTCGGCCGCGCTCGCAGCGACGATGCGGGCGACACGCTCACACTCTGGAAGCGGCGCGGCAAACGCGCGTTCGACGCGGAAAGCGAAGTGACGGAGAGAGGCGATGGCGCTCCTGGATATTGAGGCGATCCGCAGGCAAATCCGCGCCCTGGATTTCGTGCGCGGCACCCCGGCCGAAGTTGCCATGTGGCGCGACGATGATGCGGACTCGCGCGCCAATCTCGCCATCGAAGGCATGGCGCTGGAAACGGACGAGCACCTGCTGTTCGACATGCTACGCGACGAGGCCGTGCCCCCTGCCCTCGCCACCCAAATCGTCCTCAAGCTGCTGGCCCATCCCGACGCCGATCCGGCGCTGGCGATCACGCCGCTGGAACGGGTCTGCTGATGGCGGGGCCGCTCATCGGCGGGCGTCGGCCGATCAGCTGGCGGCTCGCGATCGTCGTCTCGTTCGTCGCGGCCTATGCGACCGCGCGATGGCTGGAAGGCATCTTCGGCGTCGGACAGATTTCCGGCACCGTGTCGTTCCTGGTCCTGGTCGGCCTGATCGGCGCAACCTGGTGGATCAACAGCCGGGCCGGCAAGCGTCGCAATGAGCTGCTGGGCTCGGCCCGCTTTGGCGACCGCGCCGACGTGCGCAAGCTGGAGACGAGCGGAGATCTCCTGATCGGTCGCGGCAAGGAATCCGGCAAGCTGCTCTGCTATGACGGCGCGGCACACCTGCTGACGATAGCACCCACCCGATCGGGCAAGGGCGTCGGCACGATCATCCCCAACCTGCTCCTGCTCGACCGCTCGGTGGTCTGCATCGACCCCAAGGGCGAGAATGCCCGCGTCACGGCCCGTGCGAGGTCGAGGAAGGGCCTTGTGTGGTGCCTGGACCCCTTCGGCGTCTCCGGGCGTCCTGCGGCCCGCTACAACCCCTTGGCGCAGCTTGATCCCGCCAGCCCAGACCTCGCGGAAGATGCGCAGACGATCGCCGACGCGCTGGTCCATGATGCGCCGGGGCAATCGGGCGAGGCGCACTGGAACGAGGAAGCCAAGGCGCTGATCGCCGGCGTGATCCTGCACACCGTCGTCCACGAGCCGCCTGTCCGCGCCACGCTCGCCACCGTGCGCGACAAGCTCACCCGCGATCCCGCCGCTTTCGCCGCGCTGCTCGCGGACATGCAGGCCAGCACCGGCGCGCATGGCCTGATCGCGCGCGCCGCCAATCGCCAGCTCGGCAAATCCGATCGCGAAGCGGCGGGCGTGCTGTCATCCGCCCAGCGCCACACCCACTTTCTCGACAGCCCGCGCCTGGTCGAAAGCACCTCGGCTTCCGATTTCCGGTTCGCGGACCTGAAGGAACAGCCCGGCACCGTGTTCCTGTGCCTGCCGCCCGATCGGCTCGATACCTATGCCCGCTGGCTGCGGCTGCTGGTCGCGCAGGCTGTCACCGACATGGCGCGCTCCCCTGCCCGGCCGACAAGCCCCGTGCTGTTCCTGCTCGATGAGTTCGCCGCCCTCGGCCGACTGGAGCCGGTGGAGCGCGCGATGGGGCTGATGGCGGGCTACGGCCTCCAGCTCTGGCCGATCCTCCAGGACATGCACCAGCTCCGCGCCCTCTATGGCGAGCGCGCCGGCACCTTCCTGTCCAATGCCGGCGTGATCCAGACGTTCGGGGTCAACGATCACGCCACCGCCGACATGCTCTCGCGCACGATTGGAGACACGACGTTGGAATATGCGACCCTCAGCACGTCGCGCGGCACGGGCTGGGGTGAAAATCGCGCCGGTCCCTCGGAAAGCGTCAGCACGCATGTCACGGCGCGGCGGCTCGTCACGCCCGACGAAATCATGCGGATGCCGGCCGATACGCTCCTGTTGCTGCGCCAGGGGGAACGCCCGCTCTGGGCCTCCAAAATCCGTTACTATGACCAGCGCGAGTTCGCCGGCCTGTTCGATCCGGCGTGATCGCACACACCATTCCTGGAAGGTCGAACGGTGAGCTTTGGGGTAGCGCCCTACCTCCCTCGCCGCCGGCGGAACGCTGAAGGCACACACCGCCGGTTTCGCTTGGCTTCTTTCGGAAGCCCTGCGGCCGATAGGCCGCTCTGGTGACGGCGTTAGCCGGCACGGATCGAAAGCGCATTGGCCGTAGGCCAATTCCGTTTGTTCTCTTGGTTTTGCGATCGGGATGCGCCCGCGGTTAAGAGATTCTGTTAAATAGGAATCGTTAAAGAAGTTAAGCCGCCAAAAAACCGGAATCTTGCTTTTACAATCAATCACTTACTGAGTCGTCCGGTGGGTGAAACCCCGTGATTCGGTGTGTGATACCCCGATAGTCCGGTGGGTGAAACCCCGACGCCATGGTGTGTGAAACCCCGAGACTCTGGAGCCGAAAAGAGGTCTTCCCGCGCCAGTTATCCACAGCCTGACTGGGCTCAGGCATCAACCGGAGCGTGTCAGGGCCCAGGCAGCATCGCTGGCCGGTGGGTGATCCCCCGATAGTTGGAGCTGCGGTGTGTGAAACCCCGATAGTCAGCGTCGGCCAGCAAGCCGGTCCATGTGCGCGTCGATCTCCTCGGCCCGCTTGCGCTCGGCGTCGAAACGGGCGCGCCGTTCCTCCTCGGCACGCATCCTCTCGGCAAGCGCAAGCGCCTCGGCCTCGCCGCGAAGTCTGAAGAGCACGGCCGGACTTTTATCCGTCGTCTCGGTCAGTTCCATCGCATAGTCGGGGAGTTGGTCGGCCTCGATCACGCGCCGGAGCATTCGATTGAACTCCTTGGGCTGGGCGTCGCTGCCGGTCTTGTCGCGAAGCAACTCGACGCGGCACACCCATCCGCCGCGCTGCGTGCCGGCGTGCTTGCGGGCGATACGATACAGCGCCCGCTCAAGCCCGCCGGAGAGCAGGAAATAGTCGGGGTGCATGGTGAGCAGTGACTTCTCGTTGACGATGCCCTCATAGACCCAATCCGAGAGGGTCAGCGTCATGCCACGCGGCTGCTCCGTCTCGGCGTCGGTGTCGAAGGTCCAGCTATCGAGCCAGTTGAAGCCGGCCTTCTGCCGGCGCTTCGTGGCGCGGATCGAAGTCGTGATGGAGGTCGTCTGTAGCCGGAGGAGCGCGGCTTGCAGCTCCTGATAGTCCCTGCCCCCTGTGCTGCGCTTGATCGCCCGCAGCAGGTCGTAGGGCGTGGTTGTCAGCGTGCGGGGCAGATCGTTCAGCCCCTGCTGCTTCATGCGGTTGAGCGTGGACGCAGCCCATATCAGGATATCGGCATCCCAGATCGTGGCCATGCCGTAGTCGGGAATGGCCTGGACGCGCACCCAGGCATCGCCATCCGGGCTGCGATACTCGATCGGCTTCAGCCGCTTGCGCTTCTGGAGCGAGAAGAACGGCCGCTCCATGACCTCCCGCTGGTCCTTGAGCGGAAGATCGCCGAGCGCCGGAATGAACAGATCGAACTCGGGATTGGGATCGCGCCGCTTGCTCACGGCGCGAACCTGGTATGTCCCCGCTGGACCAGATACTGGCGCAGCAACCGCTCGGTGATGACGGTAAGGGGCTCCCCGCCCTCCTCGACGCTGAGTTGGCGCAGCGTGCGGTGCATGTCCTCGGGAATGTGGATCAGCACCGGCTTCTTGCCGGGATGGCTGCTGCGCCGGGCGGGTGCTGCCGGGGCCGGTGGTTCGGCCGTGCGCCGCGACCGGCGCGGGGCGGCGGGCTGCGGCGCGGGAGGTGCGTCGGCCACGGGAGCCGGTGCCTCGGGCTCGTCATCGAAGATGCCGGCGAGCGCGGAAGTTTTCTTCGCCATCATCCAACCTCGCTTACTTGCTTAGTCGTAAAGCCGCTTAGTCGCTTAGCCTCGCTATAGGCGGCGCGCAACTCGGCCGCCGCCTTGCTGTCCGGGTCCGTCTCGGCCGCCGTTCTGCCGAGCGGCGTGGCCTTGTAGAAATCCTTGCGGAAGTGGAGGCGGCTGTCGAACATCGTCACGCCCTTCGCCGCGAAGCCGGCATGGGCCTCCTGCCCCTCCCCGCCCTGATGCGGAACCTGCGTTAGTATGACGGCGAACGGCGTGCCTGCCTGCTGCACCTGCTTGACGGTCTGCAGCACCGAATGAACGTCCAGCCCTCGCGGCGCGACAGGAATGATGACGAAATCCGCCTGCTCGGCTGCGAGCAAGGCAATGTCCTTGGAGTTCGCCGGCGTGTCGATGATGATGAGGTCGATCTTGCCGCTGCTACGCCCGCGCGAGACGTGGAGCGGTAGGCCAGCGACGCTGCTGTCCTTCACCATCACGTCGTCGTCGTCGCGGCGTTCCGACCAGTAGAGCGCCGATCCCTGGCGATCGTCGGCATCGAGGATGACGACGGACGCTCCTTCCCGAGCGGCTTCCACGGCGAAGCCCGTCGACAGGGTAGTTTTTGATTGTCCGCCCTTCTGCGCGATGACAGCCCAGACCTGCATATATGCTCCTACTAAGCGGCTAAGCGATTTATACTGCTTAACCGCTTAGTATGCAATCTGCCGTCGCTTGGCTCGCCTAGATCAACATGCGGTCCTCAGCGTCACATCAATCAGGTTGGTGCCTTAATGTTGATCGAGTTCGATGCCGGCCCTGGAGCCCGGATCGCCATCCGAAGAGAGCCAAGACTGCCGCTTATCTAATTAATCGCTTAGTCGCTTAATAGCTTAGTTAGCTGGCCGCTTTTCGGTAGAACTCGACATGGAAGCGGACAGGGCCGAGCGGTGCGACATGATGCAGGATGGTGGGCTCCACGATCCCCGGCGCTCCTTCATGTGTGAGCACCGCTTCGAACGGATCGCGCCGGGAATCTGTCACTCGGTAGCTCAGGCTACCGCTCTCCACCTTGATAACCCCCCACACTCCGTCCTTGGTCGAATGATCGCTCAGCAGTCCCTTGGGAACAGTCTCTTCGGTGAAGGTATCGGTGCGCTTGTGGTATTCCAGTCCCTCAGGAAGGAGGGCAGCTGTAGCGGTCATGCCGCCTCAGCTGCGTAAAGCTCCACCTCACGGTTGATGAGGATATCCGCCAGGAACCAGTAGGCCTCGCCCCACGCGTTCAGAATGTCGTCGGTTGCAGCCTCGCCCAACACGTCACGAATCGCCGGCAGGAGCGCGTTGGCGACCGCAGGATAGTGTTCGGGCTTGATATGGGTCTCGACATGGCGCGCGGCGATGCGTTCGATCGCAGGCTTCAACGCGTCCAGCTTATCGACGTTCTGCGCAAAGGCGAGGATCGCCGCGGCAAGCCGCTTCGGCTGAGCGCCGGACTCGTGAGCCGCCATGTCGAACAAAGCCTTGATCTCGGGATCGACGAACAAGCGCTGGTACATGCGTGTGGTGATATCCACGCCATGCTGCTGGAGCGCCGGAGCCGTCGCTTTGACCAACGCCATCGTTTCGGGGGAGAGTGGCTTTGACATGCTGAGAGGCTCCGGATTGCAGACTTAGCGAGAAAACGCTCGGTGGGCGGGGCAGGTTTCCGACCGGACCGATCCTCACCTTTGCCGATGACGTGATGTATCACGAATTGCCGCGCCAGTCGCGAATGTCCTGAGTTCCGCGACAGCTGGGCAGTGCCGCTCACCCAGCGGGTTCGGTGTCGCAAAAGTCAGTCGCTTCCGCTGCTACTTCGCTGGGCATTAGCGCCATGAACGCTTAGCCGATCAGACCGCAGCCTCAGAAGGTACCGGCGCCGCCTGCACCAGACGAATAAACGCGGACCGCAGCGTTGTTCGCTCAGGATTTGAGAGAGTGGCTTGCTGATAGTGAATGCGGCCGACACGCAGAAGCGCTCGATCGTAATCCGGCGGGACTTGTGTGCTCGATGCAAATGCTGCCTGAAGAGCTGCCAGCTCTTGAGCTTCAAGTGCCGCAATAATGGGCTCAATCAGGCCATCGAGCCCTGTGTTTGCGGTCGCCGCACTTGCCGCTGCGGGGGTTGCTGGTGGCGCATAGGACAAGAAGGCGCTGATAGCCGCTTTGTCCCATTCAGTCGTGGTATCCGACTCCTGCTTCAACGAACGGCTTTGATTGGCCCGGGAAGGCTCGATTCCTAGAAGATGAACCCGCACACCAAACTGCTGCGCGAGAACGACACCGACGCGCACATCTTCGTCACCGGACACAAGAACAACATCGGTGATTGCCTGGTTACGTGCCAGCTCCACCATGTCGGTAACGATCAGTGCATCAACACCCTTCTGCTCGCCAGCCGAGTTAATCTGGCCGAGCCGCACCTTGATGTCATCGGAGTCAGCCAGAGCTGCCTGCTCCGGCGTAGGCCGACCCAGCCGCATTGCATCGTACCAGTAGATGCGGAGCAGGGGCAGGTCGCATTGCGCCTTCGCGACTTCCCTCAGCGCTTGCACGACCTTGGAAATGTCGAGCGTGATCGTCTCCCGGCTCTGCCGGGTGCCCGTTAGGAGTACTGAGCCCTGCGCGAACAGGTAACCCGCATCGACAAAAACCGCCGAACGACGCATTGCGTAGCCCCCAAATAGCAAAGGGCGCCCGCAGGCGCCCTCTTAGTACCAGTGCGCTGGACGTGCGTAATCTCCGCCCCGCGCTACAGCGTCGTAGATAGGCGCATGCCTGCAGGTTTGTCAAGTACGCGTTAGCACGCGCGTGCCTGCAGGTACGCGTCTATCGGCCTCGCCCGCCAGACACGGGCATAGTAGCCGATCACCGCCGCCAAACTACAGCCTCAGAAGCCGCCGTTGATGAGGCGCTGCACCTTCTCCATTTCCCTGGCGGCTCGCATCATTGGGCTGTCCTGCAGTTCGCGCATCAGACGCACCGTTGGGTTGTTCTGAAGCTCCTCGATGGCGCGCATCGTGGGGCTGTTCCGGAACTCCTCAATCGCTCGCAGGGCCGGACTTTCCTGGTATCGACGAGCTGCCTCCTGAGCCGCCCGCATCCCCGGGCTGTTCATCATCTCCTGAGCGGCACGGAAACCTGGCCCCAACGCCTCCTGCATCTTCCGGTGAGCCTCCGCGATGTGGCGGCCCGTGCGGGGAGAGTAGGGCGCGCTCACGCGGCGTGCTGGCATCGATGCGGCTGCGCGCCTAGCCTGAGCCTCCGCCATATACTGGGCCTTGCCCGCCTTCCATTTCACCTGCAGCCGCCGAATGCTCGACGGCTCGGGCTTGTCGAGAGCACGCCGGATCGCGGTCGTTGGCCGAAGCGACGGGTTCGCCACGATCATGTCCGCCACCTTCTTGAGGGTGGGACCGTCGTTCAGGCCAGTGCCAACCGGCCGGCCACGGCTCCGCTTGTTGCTATTCATGGTCTATCCTTTCGTTTGCTGCGCAGCAAGATGACCGCGAAATTTACAAGTTCAAGCGATAAGAAATAAAGACAAATAGCGAGGATAAATAGGATCGAGAACTGGAACGACTGCAGCGGAAGCGAGGATAAATGTGAACATTACCCTCGCTGTCGCTACGGCCGGCCGCGCAGGCTCTCTCGGGCCTCGCTGAATACCATCAGCCGCTCAGGCTCCGCCGCGAACCAAGCGTAGCTGCCCCATGCGAGGCTATCGACCGTCTTCTTGAACGGCCCGGCGCTGCGATCGAGATAGGCGGTGACGAACGCGACGTGCTCGGCCGGGAAACCCGCTTCGGCGACCAGCTCCTCCAGTGCCTCCTTGCGGCGTTGGCTGATCGGACCATCGGTCGCGACCACCTCCACGAACACCAGCAGCGGATGCACCGGGCCAAGATCGACCAGGATCGTATCCGGCAAGTTCTTGTCGGCCTGGATGGCAAGGCCAATCGATCGCGCCAGCGCATCGTCGCGCGCGACCACCTTGTTCCCGCTCTCGCTGAGAAACACCACGGCCGGGGCGGTGAGAAAGGCGGGTGCGAACACCTCCACCACTGCCTTAGTGATCTCGGAACTCGGCCCCGGCTTCATTCGGCGCGTCTCCCCATTGGGGAAGGTGACAAGCACCTGGTCCGCGCTGACGCCCGCGCCCTGGCGCACAATCGCCAATCGGGCGAGCGCGCCCTTGTTCAACGCTTCGGCCTGCCATGCCGCGATGCGAGCCTGCAGCGCCTCGCCAGTGAGGGCAGGATCGAACAATGCGGCAAAGCTCGCCTTCAGAGCGTAGCGCGGCTTGCTCGATGTGGTGGGAAGGTCCGTGCGCTCAATCACGGCACCGATTGCCACCAGCCCCTCGCGCAAGGTTTCGTCGCGGATCGGCTCACGGGTGTTGTCTTGATACCAGCGCCGGCCCTCTGTCTGGCTGCCAGTACGTAAGACCCCTGTCGCATAGGCGGTGCGGCTCGCATCATCGACAAGGGCCGCCTGCTCGTCGGTCATGCGATAGACGTGCTTGGGACCAAGCATCGTCCCGCTGCCCTCGATCGCGTCGATATAGAGCGCGACGAACACCGTGCTCGCGGCCAGCATCCGGGTAAGATAGGCGCGGTTGGGCGCGCCATCGGGGAAGATCTCCTGCAGGCGGGCGTGAACCTCATCGCGGGTCAGCATCGGCATCATGGCGCAACCTGCCCATAAAGCCGCGCGAGTTCGTCCTCGATCTCGGCACTGCAGGCTCCCCGGCCAACCAGGGCCTCCACCTGTCTCATCGCCGCAGGAGAGGGCAGGGGCAGCGCCTCCATCTCAAACGCCGACACGGCAACGCTACCGTTGATGCAGCGGAAGAGCTGGTCAACGATCCGGCTGTTCAGCACCGCCGCAACCGTCGCTGGCGATACGGCGGGACGTGCGACCGGGCGGACCATGTTCAGATGGTTCTCGACCACCACACCGCCGTGCTGGGCAATGAAGTCAGCCGGCAACTCGGCCGCGATCAGCCGACGTGCCTGCTCCTTGGCGGTGGTGCGCTGAACGAGGACGCACGCCTCCTCGACCAACAGCCAGACGTCGCCACGCTCGATCTTGAAATAGGGCGCGTGATTGCGCTTCTCGGCTCGGAACGCGAACCGGCCGTCTGCAGACACGGCTTCGGCCCATATGAGCGGATGCACGCCGCGGGCAGAGCGCTGCCGCATCTGGTCCTTATAGCGGTTCCACACCAAGGGACCGGTGGACACGCTGTAGCCCCAATCGGCAAGCCGCGCCGGCATAGTCTCGGCCTTGGCTATCAGCGCGCTGTGGCACGGCTCACGCGGTGCAAGCCAAGGCTGCGATGCGGGGGAGGGGAGGGCGATCGTGCCGTTGCGGATGAGGCGTGCCTCGCGTTCGCTCGTAACCTCGACATAATGGACCTGGGCGCGGCCGGGCTTGGCGCCGCGCCGATAGGCGGCCAGCAACGTCTCCTGCAGGACGTCCTCGAATACACCACGACGCGCATGAACGAAGTCGATCGCCGCCGGGGGCGCCTCCTTCGCCATCAGCTCACGCAGCGCGGAATAATAATGGCCGGACAGGAAACTGGTGGGGGTGAGATAGGCGATGGTGCCGCCCTTCTTGGTCCAGCGCACGGCAATGTCGGTGAAGACGCCATAGAGGTTCGCGTGACCGTAAAGGCCGCGCGCGAAGCGCTGGCGCTGCGCTGGGGTGAGGGTGACACGACCATAAGGCGGATTACCAATCACCAGGTCGAAGCGGGCGGTGGGCGCTTCCTCCAGCGTGTCGGCAACGCGCACGACAGTCGGCGCGGCACGTCCTGCAGCCGCGGTCACGTCCGCCAGCAGCAGCTCTATCGCGTTTTGCCCGAAGCCCGCGGCATAGGGGTCCAGCTCCAGCCCGACCAGGCGCGTGCCGATCTGTCGAAGCACGAACGCCGGCTCGGCTTCGGGAAGCGCGGCAATCATCCGTTCGGCTGCAGGCAACAGGAACGCGCCCCCGCCACTCGCCGGGTCCAGCACGCGAGCGCGGGTCCAGTCGATCCCCTGTTCCTCGGCCATGTCGAGCAATCGGTTCGCCAGCGCCGGCGGGGTGTAGAACGCCCCCAATGCCCCACGCTCCCGAGTAGCGAGCAAAGTCGTGTAGAGCCCGGTCAGGAAATAGACGGCCTCCGCGATCGGCAACGGTGCGGCCTCACGTCCCACGGCCAGCGCCAGCCCGGTGACGGCGCGATCAAGCCGACCGTAGGGCTTGGCGAAGGGCGGGCTGAGGCTCGCCTGAGGCCGCGCCTCGGCGCGATACGTCTCGATAGCGACGCGGGTGAACAGCGCCGCCATGTCGCGACGCTTCGGCTCGGGCAGCGTCTCAGCCCATGCTCGCGCAAGCTGGCGCGCGCGCGCAAGCTCGTAGCGTTGCGCCTCAAGGTCTGCGGGTTGGACAAGCGGGTGGGTAGATGCTGCGGAAATCATGGCCAAAGCTCATTGACGCGATCGATAGGGGGAGTGCCAATGGCCTCGGGTGCTAGAAGGGTGAACGTCTCTCCGTCACATTCAATCGTTGATCCTCGAACTGTGTACGTCTCCTCAAGCTCCGAGTTTGCCCATTCGCAGAGGCTGGGAAGCCAATCGGGTTTCAGGTTTTGAAGCGCTCCACGGTGTATCTCCGCCGCATCATTGAGATACTGCCTGCCCCGCCGCAGGTGGGCAAACGCCTTCGCCAGACTTACGGCATCGGACTTGTTTTCGAAGATGGCTACAGCGCAGCCGACCTCCGTGATTGCTCCATTGAGCGGGTGCGTCGGAGTTTGCCCAAGAAACATGCCCGGGTAGGGGATGCGAGCGACGACGATGACCTCTGTCTCAACATAGGTCTCTTCCCGGCCTTGGCGGTTCACACGCTTTCGCTTGCGACGGCGTTCTCGCTCTAGCCGCCCCTCACTCCTTTTGGCTTCCCCGGCCAGGACACCAAAAAGCTCTTGGGCGCGAAAGGCCGGCATCCATTTCGCGAGAAGATTGGTCCTCTGGTGCCATTCCCGGACCAGCGGCATGATCTGCTCTATCGCATCACAAGCTGGCTTCACGCGAGCTAGGTAATGAGCATGTTGAACCCGCCGGTCATAGTCGGCGACGGCCGCGTGCCATGCTCCGTCACCAAAATGCTTCTCGCCGCAATTCAGTCCGATGCGAGCCTGCTCACCGCCTTCGATCTCCACTCGAAACCCGCGATTATGGAGCTGGTGCTGCTTGCACGCTGCACACCGAACCTTGGTGTTGGTGGTGTCCCGTGTGTCGTACCCAGAGATAACGCGAACGATCTTCGCACCAGTGGGCAGCGGGAAGACGAGCCCATGGTCGCTATCGACGGAGTCCGTCAGTCCTGCTGCGGCGAGCACCTGCCATCGGATTTCCTCTTCGGCCTGTACGGCCGTTTCCAGAAGCTCGGTTGATGACGCCATGTCGCTCATAGGAACAACAGTAGAACGATTGTGCTCGGCTGAGAACTGCCGGTCTTCGTCGTGGGGTCGAAGACCAGCGATCACGCGATTGCGCCAATCCGCGCCCGGTGCGCGCGCAACACGCGCTGCACGGTCGATCGCGACACGCGAAACAAGCTGGCGAGCTGGGCAGGGGAGCCTTGGCCGGATTCTGCCTTGGCGATGATCTCGGCGCGCTGAGGTCCGGTAAGGCTCGGCCGTCGTCCAAGGTGCCGCCCCGCCTTACGCGCGTGCGCCAGTCCGTTCATGGTCCGCTCGCGGATCATGGCGCGCTCAAACTCGGCGAACGCGCCCAGCATCTGCGTCATCAATCGGCCCGGCGCGGTGGTGGTGTCGATCGCCTCCGTCACCGATCGGAATCCCGCGCCTGCGACGGTGATCGCCTCAAGGGTGAACAGTAGATCGCGAAGCGAGCGCGACAGCCGGTCGAGCTTCCACACCACGAACACGTCGCCGGCCTTCAACGCGCCGATCGCGCGCGCCAGCTCGGGACGGTCAGCTCGGCCGCCCGATGCCTCCTCCTGGTAGATGGGATCGCACCCGGCATCGCGGAGCGCGCGAAGCTGCGGGTCTATGTCCTGGGAGTCGCCTCGGGACACGCGGGCATAGCCGATTTCCATGCCTTCATTCTGGCACGGGGTTGTGACACCTGCAAACCCTTGGAAAAGCTGTGTGGCTTTCAGCGGTAAATGTCACGAATGTCAGCACTAGGTGACGCCGATGACGAGGGTGCTGCGGGCGGCTTCCACGACATCCTCGCTGATGGTTGCGAGGCCGTTGATCTTCAGCACGCGCTCGATCTGCACGAACAGGCGGTGCAGTAGCCGGAAATTGCCACCTGTGATCCGAACGATGGCCGCGACCGCTTGCGCGTCGGTGAAATCGGCGTCGTCGAGGGCAAGGCCGAGGTCGCGCCAGCGGCGGGTCAGCACGAAGGTCAGCTCCGCATCCTGCAACGGCCGATATTGGTGGGCGAAGCCGACCCGGCTGAAGAGCTGGGGATAGCGCGCCATGCGCTTTTCGATACCGGGCATCCCGATCAGGATGAGCCCGATCCCCTGCCGATCGAACACGTCACGCATGTATTCCAGCGCCGTCGTCGACAGGCGCTCGGCTTCATCGACGATCACCATTTCGACGTAGCGGGTATGACGACTGACATAACGGACCTGTCCGACTTTCTGAGGCCGGACGTGTTCGTCGATGCAATGGTCCACTCGGTCGAGCAGCCGGGGCAGATCCTGCCGCAGTTCGCGCAACGTGCTGCCGACCGAAGGTGTGTAGAAAACCGCACGTGCCTGAGCGAGGTGGGCATAGATTTCCAGGTCGGATGGATCGCGT
The DNA here is from genome assembly GCA_016937575.1 of Roseomonas aeriglobus. Taxonomy (NCBI): domain Bacteria; kingdom Pseudomonadati; phylum Pseudomonadota; class Alphaproteobacteria; order Acetobacterales; family Roseomonadaceae; genus Muricoccus; species Muricoccus aeriglobus. The sequence goes on from JAFHKN010000003.1 coordinate 38,497, forward strand.
GGTCCCCAAACGGTGAGCAGGGGCGCAGCCTTGTGCCATCGGGCATACCGGCAGGCCGAGAGCGTTTTGCCGACGCCCGCTGGGCCATGACACAGGCCGATGTAGCGATGCTTCCGAACGGCGTCGGCGAACTCGATGAAGCGGCGGTGCTCTTGGGTCGAGATGAAGCTGGTCGCGCGCGTACTGCCGGCGGTCATCAGTCGCCCTCATAATAGGTGCGTAGCTTCGGCCGGCTTGGTGGCGGCGCCGGAGTCGCTGCGGAGACCGGCGCCAATTCAGGCAATCGCGCCGGTTTCGCGATCGGAGCCGGAGTGCGCAGGATCGCTGGAAGATAGTCTATAACGCTCGATTGCTTCTCCCTGATCTCCTGCCGCAGGCGACGCCGATGCGCGATCCGCGCCGCCTGGATGTCCTTTAGGGTGACACTGTTCGCGGCATGATCCGCATCGATCGCCCGGCACAGGAACACGTTGCGATGGAACACGCGGACTTCGCCCATGTCGCGGGGGTCGTAGCGGATCGTCACCGGCTCGCCGACGTAGGCTGCCAGCGTCGGATCGAAGTAGCGCAATCCCTCGAAGCGGATGCCGTCGCGGTGAACGGTGCGGGGCTTGGCGACCATGACCAGCAGCATGTCCAGTTCGGCAAGCGTCTCCGGCATCCGGGGCAACCAGCCATCGCCCCGCCATGCGGCTATCGGTGCCGCCCCGATCGAACGGTGGGGACGCGCATTATAGGTCGAGATGATCCAGGCGCCGATCGCCGCGTCCAGTTCGGCCAGTGAAAGGGCCGGTGGGGATACCGTCTTGCCGGCGCGCAGGTTGCCGGGGAGTTCGGCCAGCAGTTCGGTGTTGATGGTCCGGAACAGCCGCTCGATCTTGCCACGCCCCTGCGGACGGGCGACGGCTGAGTAGATCAGCCTGATACGCAGATCGGCCGCGGCCTGTTCGAGGTGGAGGCTGGTGAAGTCCGATCCGTGATCGACGTGCAGCACATCGGGAATGCCGCACACCGGCCATGCCGGATCGGCCTTGCGCCAGATGGCCTGGCGCAGCGCGAGCGACGTATTGAGCGCGGATGGCGCGCCGAGAAACACCATGTAGCCTGCGATCACGCGGGAATGATCGTCCACCACCGTCGTCAGCCACGGCCGTGTCGGCCTGCCACGAGCATCGAGGATGAGGATGTCGAGTTCGGTGTGGTCGGCCTGCCAGATCGCGTTCGGGCGATCGGCGCGATGACGATGGACCATCTCGTATTTGTCGCGGAAAGCGGCAGCGCCCTCATGCGCGAGCGTCAGCATCGCAGGATCGATCCGGCGCACGATATCGCGAACGCTGCCGTAGGACGGCGTGTGCCATCCATATTCGCTAGCGACATGCACAACGCGACGATGGATGGTTGCGATCGAGGCCGGCGGCTTCGTCAGCGCCATGCCCTGGATCAGTTGGACCAGACCCTCCGGGAACGTCCGTGTGCCAGCTTCCGGACGAAGCGGCCGCGCGAGGCCCATTGGACCGTTGGCGGTATAGCGAGCGAGCCATCGCTGGACGGTGCGCAGCGAAACACCGGCATCGGCCGCGACTTTGGCCAGCGACGCGCCACCATGCAGATGGGCGCGAAGTGCCGCCATTCGCCGCGCCACCTCCGCGCCTCCTGTCTCCGATCTTCGACCATCCGCCATGGTGATCGCCCCCTGTCCGATAGAGGATCGTTCAGCGGACTCGGCCGGTCGATCTCCAACAGCACGGAAAGCGGCCGAAAGCCGAGTCTCACATAGATGGTACCATATGTTTTGCGGTGATGGGGCCTTATACGTTACACTCCGGCTATGACGCACACGCTGATCGGCTATGCCCGCTGCTCGACCGACAAACAGGACCTTGCCGCCCAGCATGACGCGCTGCTCAAGCTCGGGGTGGCGGCCGATCGCATCTACACCGACAAGGGGCTCACCGGCACGAACCGGGATCGCCCCGGCCTCGACCAAGCACTAGCCGCAGTACGAAGCGGCGACACGCTGGTAGTGCCCAAGCTTGACCGGCTCGCGCGATCAGTTCCGGACGCGCGCGCGATCGGGGACGGCCTTGCTGCCCGTGGGGTGAAGCTACAGCTTGGTGCCAGCGTCCACGATCCGGCTGACCCGATGGGTAAGCTGTTCTTCAACATCCTTGCCACCTTTGCCGAGTTCGAGGCGGACCTCATCAAGCTCCGCACCCGCGAGGGCATGGCGGTCGCCCGCGCTAAGGGGAAGCTGCGTGGGAAGAAGCCCAAGCTGTCCGATCGGCAGCAGAAGGAGCTTCGTCGCATGTACGATACCGACGACTACTCGATCAGCGACCTCGCCGAGCTGTTCTCGATTTCCCGGCCGACCGTTTATCGAACGCTCGGCAGGCATGCTGCCACAGCGGCGGCAGCGGCATGAATCTCACCGAACAACAAGATGCGAGTAGTGCTCGCCGCTTCGACTTCATCCTTCGCCAAGGGCTGTGGCTGGTTTCACTTCTAGCATCCATCACGCTGCCCGTTGTTTACTTTTCACGTCCGTTTGCGCCGGTTACACCCGGCCTCACCAGTATTCTCGGTTGGGGTAGCCTCTTAGGCGTGATAGCTGGCTTGGGGTCTGCGGCTTTTTATGTTCCTCTGATGCGGCGTCAGTCTACCATTGGCCGCATCGGTTATTGGCTTACCTCGGCCATGATGGGTGCTTTCGCCGGTTGGGCAGCACTGGGTCTGCTGAATGACCGTGGTGGCACCCCTCTCGGAGATGTCGAACTGCCGATCGCCCGCGTCGAGCAGGCAGGTGATCAGTTCAGCATTTATACTATGCTACCTTCCTCACCCTCAAATATTATGCGGATATCATCGACCGAAATCATTGGCCTTCCTGTTGCCGGCCAATGCCTGTTCGGCAGATTGCGACGTGGTCTGTTCGCGGCTTCCTGGCTGTCGCGCCTTTCGGTTACGTCATGTTCGGCAAAGCGAGGTGAAGCAGGAACGAACGTGCTGATGCCGATAAATCGATGGATGGACTGGCGCTGGCACAAACCACGATCCTTCAGGCTGGACGGATCTCACCAAGCCTATGATGAGGCCCTTCCTCAGAGCGCAACGTGCCGGACCGAGCGGGAAAGCTGGCTTTATCAGTGCTTCCCCAAAGGAGCAGGCCGCAGGAGGCGACAATCAGTGATGTCACTTCGTGACATTTACCGCTGAAAGCTACAAAGCTGGGGCAGGGGGTTGGTGTCAGAACCGACCGGTTATGACACCAGCAGCGTTACGGACTAGAACGGCGAAACAGTAAACGTGTCGGCGTGATCAGTCGGGGATCAGTGCCCAACCACGCAGTTGCAAAGTCGCCATAGTCGTCAGCGCAGACACGTCAGTTTCGACACTCTTTCCTACCGTAGCGGGGTCGATCCCGTTTCCGATAAGAGCTTGGCTGCATACCCGAACGGATACACCCGCCTTTTTCAACGCCTCAATTAAGGCAAGGTTGGGATTCGCAGCTACTCCCGTCTTTGTCGCATAGGCGCGATCTTCGGTAACGATGGGCGTCGCCGGACCGTGGACGATCACGACGACATCGCCTTGTTCTGGACGAACGCCATCGTTGCCCAGCAGGTTCAAAAAGCGGGCGACCTTCTCCAGCGATGGATTGATTTTATCCGGCGTTGCCGCGGCCTTGGTCACATTGAACAGCACGCGATAGCGCAACTTGCGATCGGGCCGTTCCGCAGCACCTTCGACGGGTGTGATCGCGCCATATCCCGGTATCACCGCCTGCCTAGGCACGCCGGCTGAAGCACTGACGCTGCTCATGAGTGACAAGCATCCTGCAAGAGCAATGATTGGCATACGCATCCGCTTTTTCCTTCTTCAGCCGAAATGATCAGCCAACTCTCGCAAAAACGGCCGCACCGATGTTTTGCGGTCGAACCACGGACGGCGTCTCGCGCGGTCGCACTGGGCGGGGGGCCGGGGCCGTTTGGGGAGCCGACAGATCGTCGGCTCCGAACATCGCCTCCAGGGTTCGCACACACAGTGCGGCTGCATCGTCGGCAAGACGGTAGTGAACCTGCTTCGCCTCACGCCTGGTCTTCACCAGATCGGCGCGCCGCAGCTCGGCAAGCTGCTGACTGAGCGCTGGTTGGGTCACGCCCGTGGCCGCCTCGATGTCCGCCACCTGCCGTTCGCCACCCAGCAGATAGGACAGGATCATAAGGCGCTGCGGCTGCGCGAACACGCGCAGCTTCTCGACTGCAACGTCGGCAAGCGCGCGGGACTGGTAGATCGCCATCACCGGTCAGCCTTCGTCTGGTGAAACCAGTCGGCGCCTGCGTTCCCCGGCAAAGCGGGAGGCAGGAGCACGTCGTCGCCCGGCTGCCAGTCAGCGGGCGTATAGGCCTCGCCATCGGCCGAACGCTGCAACGCCCTGACCGTGCGAAGCATCTCGTCGACCGAGCGCCCGACATTCATCGGATACCAGCTGAGTGCGCGGATAATGCCTTTGGGATCGATGAAGTAGGTTGCACGTACCGTTGAGGCATCGCCAGCCTGCTCGTCGAGCATGCCGTAGGCATACCCAACCGCCATCGACGGATCCTCGATCACCGGAAACGGCACCTCGACATCAAAAACGTCGTGGATCGCGCGAAGCCAGGCGACATGAGAGTAGAGGCTGTCGACCGACAGCCCCAACAATACGCAATCCAGCTCCTCGAATTGAGGGGCCGCTTTAGCCAAGGCCACAAACTCGCTCGTGCAAACCGGCGTGAAGTCAGCAGGGTGCGAGAAAAACACAATCCAGCGCCCACGATACTGATCGAGCGCAATCTCGCCCTGAGTGGTGCGGGCGGTGAAGTTCGGGGCTGCATCCCCGATGCGCAGCGAGCGCGGCATGTTCGCTTCCATCATTTCCATTCCTCCCAAATGGCACGAACACCCCGTTGACGCAATACGCTTACACAGCTACATAAACCATGAGTTTGTTTAAATGGAGATGGTCATGGACCCGGTTTTGAGCGAAGCCAACGCCCAGATCAGACGCGCAAAAGCGGCCGGATCGCCGGTCGTTCAGTCCTTCTTTGATGAGCCTACCAACACAGCGACCTACGTCGTTTGGGACGTGGCGACGAAAAAGGCTGCGATCGTCGACAGCGTCCTCGATTTTGACGCCGCGGCTGGCCGGACCAAAACCGCGTCGGCGGACGCAGTGATCGCTTACGTGCGGGATCAGGGACTGACGGTCGATTGGCTGCTGGAAACCCATGCTCATGCCGATCACCTGTCTGCGGCACCTTATCTTCAGCAGGCGCTTGGCGGGCAGCTCGCGATCGGTCGTGAGATCATCCGGGTTCAGAACGTGTTCGGCAAAATCTTCAACGCCGGCACCGATTTTGAGCGCAACGGTTCCGAGTTCGACCGGCTGTTCGAGGACGGCGACCGCTTTGCCATCGGCAACATCGACGCCATTGCGCTGCACGTGCCCGGCCATACGCCGGCGGACATGGCCTATGCGATTGGGGACGCGGTCTTCACCGGCGATACGCTCTTCATGCCCGATTACGGCACCGCGCGGGCAGACTTCCCTGGTGGCGACGCACGCCAGCTATTCCGCTCGATCCGCCGGCTCATGCAGCTGCCGGACGAGACGCGCCTGTTCCTCTGCCACGACTACAAGGCGGTGGGTCGCGACCAATATGTCTGGGAGACGACTGTAGGCGCACAGCGTGTCGGCAACGTGCATGTCCACGAAGGGGTCAGCGAAGACGACTTCGTCGCGATGCGGACCAGTCGCGACGCCACCTTGTCGATGCCGAAGCTCATCCTGCCCTCGATCCAGGTGAACATGCGCGGTGGTCATCTGCCGGAGCCGGAAGCCAACGGCACCCGCTACCTCAAAATTCCGCTGGATGCGCTGTGATGCCAGGCTTTCCCCATGCCATGCCGCTCGAAGGCTTCATCGGCGGGCTGATGATCGGTGTCGCCGCGGCGATCATGCTGCTGGGCAACGGGCGCATCGCCGGTGTCAGCGGCATGTTCGCAAGAGTTTTGGGTCTTACCGATGGAGGTCCACCATGGGCCCTCGCGCTGCTCTTTACCGCGGGTCTGCCCTTGGGCGCGGGTATTGCTGCGGCCAGTTTGGGCGTGAAAGCCAGCTTTCCGGCATCGCTTTCGCTGATTGCCGTCGCCGGTCTGGTCGTCGGTATCGGAACGCGGCTTGGGTCCGGGTGCACCAGTGGTCACGGCGTATGCGGCCTGTCCCGCCTGTCGCCCCGGTCCATCGCCGCGACCGTCACGTTCATGGCGACCGGCGTCGTCACGGTCACGATCATGCGTCTGTCCGGGGTGATACTGTGATGCGCCAGAACCTCATTTCACTCGCTAGCGGGACGCTGTTCGGCGCCGGCCTTGCCATCTCCGGAATGATCGATCCGGCGCGGGTGCGCGCGTTCCTCGATGTCACCGGCGCGTGGGACCCGACCTTGGCGTTCGTCATGGCAGGCGCGATCCTGCCGATGGCGATAGCCTGGTTCGTCGTGCGGCGTCGCTCGACCCCGATCGCGGCCGAACAATTCCACACGCCCGCCACCTCGCCGATCGACCGGCGCCTCATCGGCGGTGCGGCCTTGTTCGGCATAGGCTGGGGCATCGTCGGATTGTGCCCAGGTCCCGCCATTGCCGCACTGGCGATCCAGCCTCTGCCGGCACTGGTCTTCATCGCTGCAATGGCCCTCGGCGTTGCCGTCCACCGCTTTGCATTCACTTCCCGCCGTTCGGCCTGATCAGACAGGAGACATCACATGGCTTTCAAGCAGATCACCTCGTCCTTCTCTGCCGCCCCCCAGCTGACGCAAGACGACCTCGCCGCTGCCGCGAAGGCAGGATATCGCTCGATCATCTCAAGCCGCCCGGACGGCGAGGAGGCGGGCCAGCCAAGCGCGGAAGAAATGGCCCGAATGGCAGGCGACCACGGTCTCGCGTTTGCCCATGTCCCTATCGTACCGGGCAAGGCGACTGACGCCGATGCGGATCGCATGAAGGAGGCGCTAGCCACGCTGCCACAGCCGACGCTCGGCTTCTGCCGTAGCGGGACGCGCGCGGCGACCTTGTGGGCGTTGGCCGAGGCCGATCGCGCCGACCCGGCGACGATCGTCGACCAAGCAAAGGCAGCCGGGTACGACCTTGCCGATCTCACGCCTGCGCTGAAGCGCCGTTCCGAAAGGGCTGATCAATGACCTACGACATCGTCATCATCGGGGGCGGTGCCGCCGGCATCGCGACCGCTTCCAGCATTCTGAAGCGCAACGCCAAAGTGACGATCGCGGTCGTCGATCCGGCGACCGACCATTATTACCAGCCCGGCTGGACGATGGTGGGGGCCGGCGTCTTCACTCCCGAACAGACGCGCAAGGCCGAATCCGACATAATGCCAAAGGGCGTTAAGTGGGTACGGTTGCCCGCCGTTGCCATCGACCCCGACCGTAACACGGTCGAGCTCGAAGACGGTGACACATTGACCTATCGCGTTCTGGTCGTCGCGCCCGGGCTGCGCCTGGCGTGGGAGAAGATCGAAGGGCTGCCTGAGGCTCTCGGCCGCAACGGCGTCACCTCCAACTATCGCTACGATCTGGCACCCTACACCTACCAGCTCGTCAAGGAATTGCGGCAGGGGCGGGCGCTGTTCTCGCAGCCACCCATGCCGATCAAGTGCGCCGGCGCACCGCAGAAAGCGATGTATCTCTCCTGCGACATCTGGCGGGATAGCGGCGTTCTCCCAGCTATCGACGTCGAGTTCCATAATGCCGGCGCAGCCCTGTTCGGGGTCCCGACCTACGTCCCGGCGCTGATGGAATATGTCGAGAAGTACGGTATCGATCTCAGGCTTGAGTCCAACCTGGTCGCGGTCGACGCCGATCGCCGCGTCGCCACGTTCGAGCGCAAGCAGGACGGCGTCTCCGAGCGGATCGAACGTGAGTTCGATATGCTCCATGTCGTGCCACCTCAGGTGTCACATGCGGTCGTCGCAAATAGCCCGCTTGCGGCTGCGAGCGGCTTCGTCGAGGTCGACGAGACTACGCTGCGGCACAAGCGATTTGAAAACATCTTTGGCCTTGGCGATGCCGCTGGCACCAGCAACGCCAAGACCGCCGCTGCTGCTCGCGTCCAGGCGCCCGTGGTCGCAGTCAACGCGCTGGCCGCGCTCGACGGCAGACCCCCGTTGCCGATTATAATGGTTACGGCTCATGCCCGCTCACGGTCGAACGCGGTAAGATCGTCCTCGCCGAGTTCGGCTATGGCGGAAAGCTGCTGCCCAGCTTCCCATCCTGGCTGCTGGACGGAACGCGTCCGACGCGCACCGCGTGGTTCCTGAAAGAGCGGATGCTGCCCCCGATCTACTGGCAGGGCATGCTGAAAGGCCGTGAGTGGATGGCCGCTCCACACGAGATCGGCAAGGCGGCATGATCCTCGAACCAATCCAGTATCTGCTTGGCGCCTTGTCCGGCAGCCTGGTCGGATTCACCCTCGGGCTCGTCGGTGGCGGTGGCTCGATCCTCGCCGTGCCGCTCATGGTGTATCTGGTGCGCGTTCCCGACGCGCACCTCGCCATCGGTTACGAGCGCGTTTGCCGTGGCGGCCAATGCCGCGACCGGTCTGATCGGTCATGCCAAGGCTCATACCGTAAAATGGCGGTGCGGCGGCATGTATGCGACTGCCGGCGTCATCGGTGCGCTACTCGGATCCACCGCGGGCAAGGCCGTCGATGGCGGCAAGCTCCTCTTTCTATTCGCGCTCGTCATGATCGTCGTCGGCGTTGTGATGCTGCGCGGGCGGGGTGACGCTGGTAATCCCGGTGCAGAATGCAACCGGGAGAAGGCGCCCAAGGTGCTGGGTTATGGCCTCGGCACCGGACTGTTTTCAGGCTTCTTTGGCATCGGTGGTGGCTTCCTGATCGTTCCCGGACTGATTGGATCGACGGGCATGCCGATCCTCAACGCCGTCGGCACGTCGCTGATCGCCGTCACCGCGTTCGGGCTAACGACCGCTGCCAACTACGCGTTCTCCGGGCTTGTGGATTGGCCGCTCGCCTTCGCCTTCATCGGCGGTGGAGTTATCGGCGGGTTGATCGGCACGCGGATCGCTAAGCGTCTGGGCACGGGCAGTACGCTCACCACGGTTTTCGCAATGCTGATCTTCGTGGTCGCAGCCTATATGCTCTGGAAGAGCGCAGGCGCGTTTCTGTGATGGGCAGCGCAATTGCCATCGGGCCGCTGATGATGGCGGTCGATCGCGGATTGGCGGTTCTGTGCGTCGCCGTGTTCCTCGGTTTGACGGCGCTGGCGGGACGGTTCCGCTTCCCGCGAGTGTCGATGGTCGCGACCAGTGCTATTGTCGTCGGGCTGGTGACGGCCCGGATCGGCTATGTCGCGACGCATTGGGCGAGCTACGCCGATGCTCCACTTTCCATCCTAGCTATATGGCAGGGAGGCTTCTCGGCCGTCGCCGGCCTCGCCGGCGCTGCGGTAACGCTGGCGTTCCGGCTCGGCCGACGCGCGCTCTGGCGATAGGCTGGGCAGCGCTTGCCGTAGCTGGCGGCCTCTGGTTCACGCTTCAGGCGCTGATTCCCGCCCGTGACCTACGGCCCCTTTCCCTATCATCTCGCCCTAACGACGCCATCCGGCGCTCCGCTCCCGCTTGATCGTTTCCGGGGTCGTCCCTTCGTGGTCAATCTTGGGCGACATGGTGCGGCCCATGCCGGCGCGAGCTGCCGATGCTCGATGCTGCTGCGTCGCGCCGTGGAGAGGTTCCGATTCTGCTCGCCGATCAGGGTGAGGCGCCGGCGACCGTTACCCAGTTTCCTTACCCGAAGGCATCGGTGCCGGCAACGTCGCGCTTGATCCCGACCGTAGGCTTTCCCGAGCCTTCGAAGTCGCCGGCTATCCCGCAACCGCCTTCGTCGCCGCGAATGGCACGATCGTGCAGCTCAGCTCGGAGAGTTGTCGCGCGCCGCGCTCGCCGATGGAATGATAAGGCAAGGAAACACCGATGAACCGCCGCAACCTTCTCTTTCGCGGCGCTCTAGCCGCCGCTTGGCTTTCGCCGTCCGATGACACCTGCGGTCGGGCAGCAGCAGCCTGATTTGTCGCGCAAGGCAGTCGTCGACGATCCCGTAGCCCCCAAGCGGGCCGGCACCGCCTATGACGTCACCGTTGTCGAGTTCTTCGACTACAACTGCCCTATTGCCGTCGCATGGAGCCGGTGCTGAACGCGCTGCTTCGCTCCGACCCGAAGGTCCGGATCGTGTATCGGGATTGGCCAATATTCGGACCCGCCTCCCGTGAGGCGTCCCGGGCGCCGTCGCGAGCCAGTGGCAGGGCAGGCATGCCGCCTTCCATGGAGCGCTGCTTGCCTCGCCGGCGCGGCTCGGACAGCGCCGGTATCAGGGCAGCTGCTGTGAAAGCCAAGGTGGGATTGGCCGCGTCCTGCAACGTGACCTGAAGACGCGTGGCGCGGAAATCGATGCGCTGCTCGCACGCACCCAATGCGATTGCCCGAAGCGATCGGGTTCAATGGGACGCCGGCGCTGATCGTCGGCTCGCAGGTCGTGGCCGGCGCGGTCGATCTGCCGGCGCTCCGCCGCCTCGTCGCCACGGCGCGCAGCAAGCCCGGAGGGCGTTGAGCGTGCCGGGGCCACTCAGTCGGAGGCAGGCGGTCGGGCTCGGCGCTGTAGTCGTGGGGGCTGGGCGGTCGGGACAGGTGCTGCGGCGCACCGCCCCGATTGGGGCGTGACGTTGGTCCGACCGCCGACCTGATCCTGACAGGCGGCAGTTCGCCTGAGCACGGTCCTGCCGACGCGACGTTGCGGCTTGCCGTTTTCACCGATTATCGTTGCCCGGCCTGCCGTCACGCCTTCCCCGCGTTGGAAGAGGCCGTGCGACGCGATGGCAAAATTAGGGTCATCTACAAGGATTGGCCGATCTTCGGTCCACCGTCTGAACGTGCCGCGAGCGTTGCGCTCAGCTGTGCCGAACAGGGCATCTACCCGGTCGTCCATCGCCAGCTGATGGCCGACAACCGTACGATTTGACGACGACATGCTGCGGGACGTCGTAATCGGCGCTGGCGGTGACTGGCTGAGCGCAACGACGTGGCTTGCTTCGCATGCACAGGCTGTCGCGGCGCGCCTGCGTGCGAACGGCCAAGAGGCCTATTCGATCGGCTTGGCCGGCACCCCGGGCTTTCTTGCCGGACGCATGCTGGTGATGGGCGCGATCGATCCGGGTGATTTCGAGCGGTTGTTCGCGCGGGCGCGGGCAGAAAGCTAACAGAGCGAGAGGATGAAAACATGATCGAGTATAAGCACGATGGTATGACCGTTGCGTCGCTCCATGATGAGCGCACTGGTAGCTTCCAATATGTTGTCGTCGACGACACTACGAAGACGGCTGCGATCATCGATCCAGTTCTGGATTTTGACCCGCGCGCTGGTGCGACCGCGACCCGAAACGCGGATCTTATCCTCGACTATGTGCGCGAAAAGGGGCTAACCGTCGAATGGGTGCTCGACACCCACCCACACGCCGATCATTTTTCAGCCGTTCCGTACCTCACCGGCAAGACCGGTGGCAAACCGCGATCGGCAACAAGGTCGTGGAAGTGCAAAAGCTGTGGCGGGACATCTACTGCCTGCCCGATCTCGCCGTCGACGGCAGCCAGTGGGACCGGTTGTTTGCGGATGGCGAGCGTTTCCGGATCGGCACGCTCGATGCTCATGTCATGCTGTCGCCGGGCCATACGCTTGCCTCGATCACTTATGTCGTCGGTGACGCCGCGTTCGTTCACGATACGCTGATGGTTCCCGATAGTGGCACAAGCCGAGCGGACTTCCCGGGTGGTGATGCTCATTCGCTGTGGTGCTCGATCCGCGCCATCCTCGATCTGCCACCCGAACCGCAACCTATGTTGGGCATGACTATGGCAAGGATGGCAGGGACGTACTTGGTCGCTCGACCGTCGCCGATCAGCGTCGCGACAACATCCATGTTCACGATGGCATCGACGAAGCCGAGTTCGTCGCGACCCGCGAGAAACGCGACGCATCGCTCCCACTACCCGACCTGATGCTCGCCGCGCTTCAGGTGAACATACGTGGCGGCCGGCTGCCGGATGCGGACAAGTGTGGGACGGCGTT